>JAAZNP010000012.1 GCA_012798235.1 Parcubacteria group bacterium | reverse complement strand
CTCGTAAAATATCTATCCCTTTCAATTTATTTAAGACCACAATCCCGTCAAAATCCTTAGTAAAAAGCACATTACTCCCCCCGCCCAGAAAAAGTTTCCTATTTTGTTTAAACTCGGATAAATTAAAAAGATCATTTAAATCTTTTTCTGAATTTACCTTCGTAAAAAATTTTGTCCTCGCGAAAACGCCGAAGGTATTTAGTTTAGATAGATTATAATTTTGCAAAATTTGCATATAAAATATTATCTCAAAAAGGACCAAAACATCGCTAGGTCCGCGATTCCCATCAAAATAAAAGTGAGCCAAGTAAAAATATTTGAGAGTTTTCCACTTTTATATTCTCCCATTATTTCTCTATTATTCGCAATTTTAGCAATCAAAAAAATGAGCGGCACTGCAATTATTCCATTTATTACAGCCGCAACAACTAAAGCCTTGACTGGATCGATTCCGATAAAGTTAATAAAAAGTCCAAATAGCGTAGCAATAGTAATAATCCCATAAAACCCATGCGCTCGTTTCATTTTATAGTTTAAACTTGCCCGCCAATTAAACGCTTCGGAAACAGCATAAGAAGCCGAAGCGGAAAGAACCGGTACAGCTAAAAGTCCTAATCCTACAATACCTACGGAAAAAATTAATTTTGCTAAAAGTCCTGCATTCGGAAACGTGTTAACTAAAGGTTCTAAGGCTTTTGCCGCGTCCGCAGAATTTTTAATTTCGGTAATGCCATGATTATGTAATACCGTAGCAGTGGTAACAATAATACACCAAGCTACTAAATTAGACGAAAGCATTCCCAAGAAATTATCCAAACGCATACTGCGTATACTCCAACTATTGATTTTCGGTTTGCCATCTTTTCTGAACTGGTGTCTCTCCCGCTCTTCCTCCACTTCCTCTTCCGCCTCCCAGAAAAACATATATGGAGAAATAGTTGTACCAAGAACACCAACAATAATAAATAAAAAGGTAAAATTAAGCTCAAAATGAGGAATAAAAGTGGCTTTCAAAATTTGCCCCCAGGGTTCTTGCACAAAAAAGACTGTTAATATGTAAGAAACCAAAGAAAGAGTTAGCCATTTTAAAATTTGGGAGTATGTTTTATAAGAAGTAAAAATTTCTAAAACGAGAATTATCGCGGTAAACAAAAGCATGGCAATAGTAAAATTAATCGGGAAAATGAGTTGCAGAGCGGCAGCCATTGCACCAATATCGGCTCCAATGTTTATTGTGTTGGCAATAAGAACCAAAATTACCGCACCTAAAATAATTTTTCGGCTAAATCTTTCTTTCATTACCGTAATTATTCCCTTGCCAGTAACTTGCCCGATGCGAGCACAAGCTTCCTGTACAGAGACCATGAGAGGCAACATAAAAAGGACGGTCCAAAGTTGTCCATAACCAAATTGCGATCCAGCTTGTGAATATGTGGCAATCCCTGAGGGGTCATCATCCGCCGCACCAGTAATTAGCCCTGGACCTAGTTTCTTCCATAAACTTCTTTTCATTCCCTAATTATATAACGAGTATAATATTATTAAATCGTTCGTTATATTAAAACAAACTTAATATTTTTCACTCAATCCCTAATAATAATTTCCGAGCAATCTTTCTGCAATTTAATTAACTTGGATGGTTTGCCAGATATTTCTTGGCCATCTATATATAAATCCGGTAAATCTTCAAAATATCTTTTCGCTTCAATAATATTCTTTGCCGGAGGCAGTCCTTCTAGATTGGCTGAAGGAGCAACAAGCGGACCAGTTTTTTCTAATAATTTACGTAAGTTTTTGTCTGCGGGCAGACGGAAAGCCAAAGT
>JAAZNP010000011.1 GCA_012798235.1 Parcubacteria group bacterium | reverse complement strand
TGAAAAATAAACAAATCGCTGGTGCCGCCTTAGATGTTTTAGAAGAAGAGGGCAGTATTAAAGACGAACAAGAACTATTAGTTCAAAGAGAATTAACCAATGAAACTCTCAAAACAACTTTAATGAATCATATTTTTATTGATTTGGATAATGTCATTGTTTCGCCGCACAATGCTTTTAATACTGAAGAAGCGTTAGAAAATATTTTAGCGACAACTATTGAAAATATTACTAGTTATTTAAAAGGCAAACCAATTAATATGGTTAAATAATTATGCTTGATCCCAATTGTGTTTTTTGTAAAATCATTAAAGGCGAAATTCCCGCTCAGAAATATTACGAAGATGATAATTTTATAGCCATTTACGATATTAATCCCATTAGCGAAGGGCATCTTATTTTATTTTCTAAAAATCATACGACCAATGTTTCCGAGATGGCAGAAGAGGAATGGCAAAAAATTATGATCTTAGCTCGTCAATTAGCCGAAAAACAGATGAAAGAAATTAAAAGTGATGGCTATCACTTATTAATTAATCAAGGAGAAGCAGCTCAATCCGGTGTAGCCCATCGTCCTCATATTCATATTATTCCTCGTCGTTTTGGTGATGGTTTAAAAATTGACCCTCGGTGATAATATGTCATTCCCATGAAAATGGGAATCTCCGATCCCCGTTTACACGGGGATGACAACAAAGTTGCCAATTTTCAGCCCTACCGTTATGCACCAATATTATGTATATATTTTAACCAATAAGAATAATACAGTATTATATACAGGTGTTACCAATGATTTGATTCGACGAGTATATGAACATAAAAATAAACTTATCCCAGGATTTACGATGAAGTATAATATTTGCAAACTTGTATATTACGAAACATACGATAATATAGAAGATGCTATCCAAAGAGAAAAGCGTATCAAAAAATGGTATCGACATTGGAAAATAGAGCTAATTAATAAATTTAATCCAGATTGGAAAGATTTGTATTTTAATCTTGCTAATATATAATAAAAAGATTCCCGCTGGAGTTTACCCCGCACTTGCTGCGGGGCGGGAATCACATTTAACGAACTATGTTTTCCATTGGCATGGCGACACCCTATTTCGCCGACTTAATAACAACTTCTGGTTTCTTGCATTTTTTATTAAGTATTCCTAGTAGTATTTTATCTTATATTGTGGCCATTATTCTGGGCATTTTTTTTATTCGTTTATTCTTTTATATTTTATTTGCTTCCAAAACATGGAAACATAAAGAAAAAATTACCTTTGCTGAATTAACCAAAATCAGTGAGGCCACCAATCAGAAAATACCATTTTTCACTATTTTGATTCCGGCTTTAGATGAAGCTGATGTGATTCAAAATACCATTCTTAATATTTCTAATATTAATTATCCTCGTTATTTGTATCAATTGACTATTATAGTTGACGAAAAGGAAAGATTAAAAGCCCAGCCAGGGCAAAATACCACTCGCGCCGTAGTAGAGCAAACAATAGAAAAATGTCGTGTGCAAATGCCTGATTTTAATCTTAATTTTATTGAAGTGCCTTATGATTTTGATGGTAAAATTAATGGCCGATGTTTGGGTTATGAAGTGCCTTCTACTAAAGGTCGAGGGCTGAATTATGCTTTATCTCATTTAACCCCGGAAACTGATTTTTGTGCTTTTTTTGATGCTGAGGCTAGCCCCAATCCAGACTCATTTTTAGCCGTAGCCAAACATTATTTATTAGATAACCAAAAAATGGTTTTTCAATTACCAGTTTTTCAGATACGTAATTTTTGGTCACTTTCTGCTTTTTGTAAAACCGCTGCTCTTGGTCAATGTTTTTCCCATCAATATGCCTTGCCTTTTATTTTTCTTTTTCTACCTTTTGTCGGTGGCACTAATATGTTTTTGCATCGTTCAGTTATTGAAAATGGCGAAGGGTTTGATAATAATATTTTAACAGAAGATATAGAAATTGGGATTAGATTATACATTGATTATAAGCAGTGGCCTGTATTTTTACCTTATCCCTCAACGGAACAAACTCCTCAAACAAGAAAGGCTTATCATCGCCAGCGTTATCGCTGGGGTTATGGTTTTATGCAAACTTTAAGAAAATTATTTCTTGAACTCAAAGATAAAAACTTAGAGAAAGCCAAAAGAATTCGTGTGAAAAAAATGATTTTAAGTTCTTTGGCTCATGGCCCTTTTGATTGGATAATTTATTATCCTTTAACTCTTGCTGCTGCTCTTCTGTTTGTGCTAAGAATCTTTAAATCAATTTTTGCTTCCATTATTTTATACCGGTTTTCCTTAGTAACCGTTATTCCCTGGAATCCAATTAATGATGCTTTAAGCTTTTTTATTATGTTCTTCCCAATTCCTACCTTATTTTTCTTGGGTTTTCTTTTGAAACATTATTGGAAATTTATTAATTTTTATAACTTTGATACTAAAAATATCCGCAAACAATTAGGGCAATGGATATTGTTTATTTTGTTTTTAGCGCCTCTCATTGCTTCTTATTATGTTTTTCCTTATGTTCACGCAGCCATTAATTTTTTGCAGAATCCTCGTCAGAAAAAAACCTGGGTTAAAACTAAGAGAACCAAAGAAGGATAATTTCTATGAAGATAATTGAAACACAAATTAAAAGGGCTCAAATTATTGATTTTATTCGCGAGTTTTTTAAACAACGCGGTTTTTTAGAGGTGCAAACACCGATTTTAGTAAAAGGAATGTCTACCGAACCATATATTGACCCGATTAAAGTAGAATTTTTTGACGAACGGAATAAAAAATATCAAGGATATTTAATTACTTCACCAGAATATTCCTTAAAAAAATTATTAGCCCAAGGTTTTGAAAATATTTTTGAAATTACCAAAGCTTTTCGCCAAAATGAAGCTTTCGGTAAATTGCATAATCCAGAATTTACAATTTTAGAATGGTATCATATTAATGCTGATTATCGGGATGTTATGGTTGATACCGAACAATTAATTTATTATGTCACTACTAAAATTCATAATCAGCCTCGTTTCCTTTATCAGGGGAGGGAAGTTGATGTTTCTTTGCCTTGGCTACGGATGAGTGTCAAAGATGCTTTTCAAAAATGGGCCTACATTGATTTAGATAAAAAACAGAAAATGACAGATTTTAACGATTGGTTTTATGATATATTTTTAAATAAAATAGAACCTCATTTGCCCCAAAACAAACCAATTATTTTATATGATTACCCTTTGCCCCAAGCAGCTTTAGCCAAAAGAAAATCAAAAAACAGTTTTTATGCTGAAAGATTTGAAGTTTATATTGCAGGAATAGAATTGTGTAATGCTTTTTCGGAATTAACAGATTGGCAAGAGCAACTAAAACGTTTAAAGGAAGATCAAGAAATTAGAAAAAAATTAAAAAAAGAAATCATTCCCATTGACAAAACCTTTATTAATGCGTTAAAATCAGGTTTGCCCCCAGTGGGAGGAAATGCTTTAGGGATAGACAGGCTAGAGATGCTTCTTCTTGATATTAAAGATATTGATGATTTATTAACGTTTCCTACCAACAAAATGTTTAAGTAGTACTAGTATGATTTCTACATCAGAATTTGAAAAAGGCATGGTTTTAAAAATCGATAATGAACCATGGCAAATAATGGATTATGAATTTGTGCACCCGGGTAAAGGAGCGGCTTTTGTGCGCGTGACCATTAAAAATCTCAAAACTAATAAAGTTTTAGAACGCTCTTTTAAAACCGGAGAAAGATTTGATGAATTAGAATTAGAATATAGAAAAGCCACTTACCTTTACAAAGACCGTCGCAACGCTGTATTTTCATTAAGAGACACTAAGGAAAGAGTGAGTATGTCTTTAGATGAAGTTGGTAACGAAGTTATTTATTTGAAAGAGAATTCTGATATTGAACTGATTTATATTGGTGGAGAGTTAAATGGTATTAATATGCCTAAAAAAGTTAGTTTAAAAGTTATTGAAGCGCCGCCTGCTGTTAAAGGCGATACTGTTACTGGCACGATGAAAACTGTTACCTTGGAAACTGGTTTGAAATTAGAGGTGCCAATTTTTATCAAAGAAGGAGAGATCGTTTTAGTAAATACTGAAACTGGCCAATACGGTGGCCGTGCTTAATTTTAATGTCGTTGCTAATTATTTGAAAATTTGTTAATATAATTTTATATGACTTTAAATTACACCACCACCATTTTAGTAATAAAAGATTTACTTTTGGCTGTTGGATTAGGTTTGGTAATTGGGTTAGAAAGAAAATTAGTTCAAGGGGAAGTCGGCATGAGAACTTTTGCTTTGATTTGTTTAGGAGCTACACTGTTTGTTCTCCTGCCAAATTTAATGGCTGTTCCGAATACTGCCTTAGAACAGTTTATTGGTCAATTAGTAGTTGGTATTGGTTTCTTGGGTGCGGGAGCAATTATTTTTGAAGAACGCTCTGGAAAATTGCGTGGTTTGACTACAGCAGCTATTATGTGGGTGACGGCGGCTATTGGTGCCGCGATTGGTATTGGTTTTTATTCAGTGGCTATCATCAGTACTGCTCTTGTTTTGCTTATCAATTTAATAATTCTTCCCATTGAGCGCCGCTTGGACAGAAAGTAATTTATTGTAGCCCTCGTAGCTCAATTGGGCTGAAAGCCAAAGTCTTGGCTTTCAGCGGGAAAATACCTTGATATTAATTTTAATAAATAAATATTTTCCCAGGAAGAGCATTCGCGAAGCGTTTGCGATTAGAAAACAGGTAAAAATAGATTAACAAGAAGATTGTTAAGAGATATTAAGCCCCCGTAGCTCAATTGGTAGAGCAATGGCCTTTTAAGCCAGTGGTTGCGCGTTCGAGTCGCGCCGGGGGCACCCCCTCACTTGGAAAAGATTGGCTATCGCCAAGATTCTATTGAGTAATTTATATAAGGTAATCTGTTTATTATTCCCTAATAGAAAAAATATTTATATTTATGAAATAAATTTATCTTTTCCAAGTGAGGGGGGGCACTGTCTCGTTTAAAAAGGTATTCTTATAAATAAACTATAAAAATACAAAAATATGCCTAAGTTAAAGGGTCTATCAAGGGAATTTGTTTCTGAAGAACAGCGTTCATTTGGTTTCAAAATTGGTCGCACTTTAGCTTCGGCCCTTTCTGGTTTTATTGCTGGAGTTGTTTTTGCTTCCATTGTTTGGGCCTTAATCCTCCTTTTCTTTAGGGCGTACATTATGTTTTAAGTCAATAATTCTTGATTAAAAAAGTTTCAAAAAAGCAAATCCTTTGGGGTTTGCTTTTTTAATTGCTTTTTATTTGATATAATTAAATTAATAACAAATGAATTTCCCAAGGAAAAATTTCTTTAAACGATTATTAATCGCCTTGGTGATTTTAACGTTAATTTTATTAGGCGTTAGTTTTATTATTAATGTCAAAAGGGTAGCAACAGCTCAAAATCAAATAAAAGTTTATCCTACTAGTTATAGCATTGAGGCTTTTAATGATATTACTTGGGAGAACCCAGTTAATGCTTTTACCCAAGACTTACCAGATAATGCTTCTTTATCTGATTTTAATAAAGAAAATTCAGTTTTTATTGGAGAAAATATCAAACAGCAAGAAGAAATGGCAACCACTACTGAAACCACAGTTCCAGCAGAAAATACTACAGTACCGGAAAGCACTACTACCACTGTTCTTGAAGAAACTACCAC
>JAAZNP010000001.1 GCA_012798235.1 Parcubacteria group bacterium | reverse complement strand
TTCTAAATCTACCAAATCTCGTCTGCCTTTAAAATTAATCTATTACGAAGCCTATCTCTCAGAGAAAGATGCTAAAGATCGTGAACTCAAACTTAAAAGATTTGATGGTTCTTACACCCATCTTAAACATCGCATTAAGAATTCTCTGATTCTTTCCAAGTGAGGGGTGGGCACCTAACTTTCTATTAATTCAATGTCTCAACTAACTCCTTCTTGGATTAAAAAGAACATTCCTTTAAAAGACTATACTACTTTTAAAATTGGTGGTCGGGCGAAATATTTTGCTGAAATTCAAACGCAAAATCAATTAATTGGAACTTTAAAATGGGCTCAAGCTAAGAACTTGCCCCTTTTTATAATAGGTAATGGCTCTAATGTTTTGTTTTCTGACAAAGGTTTCAAGGGTTTAGTAATTAAATTAAACAATAATTCTTTCGTTAAGAAAAATCTTACTACTGTTTTAGTTGGTGCTGGCCTAATGGTGGGTAATTTTTTAGAGCAATGCGTAAAAAATAATTTGTCAGGATACGAATGGTTAGCTGGTATTCCCGGAACGATGGGTGGAGTTGTTTATGGCAATGCTGGCGCCTTTGGAAATGAAATTAAAAATTTTGTTAAAAAGGTTATTACCCTGAATCCTTCGAGTTTTAAAATTAAAAAATATTCTTTAACACAATGTAAGTTTGATTATCGGGAAAGTATTTTCAAAAAAAATAAGGAAATCATTTTAGCCGCGGAATTAAGAATTAAAAAAGGGAACAAAAATGATATTCAAAAGAAAATTCAAGAAAATTGGCAATATAAAATTTCCCATCATTTATTTGATTACCCTTCCGCCGGAAGCATTTTTAAAAATATTATTATCCAAGATACAATTTATAAAAAATACTATGATTCGAAACACGAAAAGGTGAAAATTCTTAATGAAGAAATCGGTGTTAAAGGGGGTAAAGTGTCAGCTGGTTATTTTATTGAGAAAACTGGCCTTAAGGGCTATCAAATTGGAGGCGCTAAGATTGCCGATTTTCACGCCAATGTTATTATCAATATTAAAAATGCTCGAGCCCAAGATGTTTTGAAATTAATTTCTTTAATAAAAAGAAAAGTTTATCAAAAATTTAAAATAAAATTAGAAGAAGAAGTAGCAATTGTAAAATAAAATTGAAAAAATTTGGCACCAAGCCAAATTTTTTGTTAAAAAGACTTGACACACATAATAGAGAGAGTAAAATTAATAGTAGGAAATAATTTTTCAATCCCGCACCTTTTCAAAATAAATATTATTTATTTTGATGATAATCAATCTTTAAAAGATGTGGGGCAAAAATTAATTATTAAAGAGTCACCAAGCAGGATTTTTTTGATGGTCGACTGCTTGGAATAATTTCTAAATAAAAACATGGCAAAAAAGAAAGCAAAAAAAGCCAAGAAACCAGTTAAGAAAGCAAAAAAGCATGCCAAAAATCATCTCAGATAAAATCTAAACCGAATCTTGGTTTTTAACCCCGTACCTTTTATTTATAAAAGGTACGGGGTTTGCTTTTTATGATGATTTTGGCTACAATAAAAGAAAGATATGAATATTAACATTATCTCCAACAATTTAGAATTATTAGAAACTTATAAAAATACCATTGAGGCAAAATTAAGAACTCTAGAAAAATTCACTAAACAATTTGGCGCTAAAGCGGATTTAGAGATTACTTTGTCAAAAATTACTAATCGCCACGGAAGAGGCGATATTTATTCTGGTCAAGCTAAATTTCAAATTCCTGGCAAAGATATTTTCTGCGAAGAAAAAGGCAGTTCTTTGGATGAGGTTGGTGATAAATTAAAAGATCGGTTAAAAAGATTAATTATTGAAAACAAGGAGACAAGGCAAAGCCAATGGAGAAAATTCACTAAAATTTTTCGAAAAATAGAATAAGGTATTTCTATTTATTTCTATGTATTTCTACTGTATTTCTATAGTATTTTGAAATTCATAGAAATATGCTTCGCGAAATACCTAGAAATTAATTGCAACTTGTATATTTATATTGTTTATGTTTTCTTTTTTGCATCCTAACGAATCATATTTGCGCTCTAAGCAAAGGATTATTGACGCCATTAATAAAAAAGACGAGGAGTATCAAAATCTTTCCTTAGAAAACGTTCACCAAAAGATTGATGAATATCGCAAGCAAATTCAAAATGGTGAGCCATTTAATAATTTTTTAGTAGATGTTTTTGCTTTAACTCGAATTGCTAGCCAAAGAACTTTAAAACAACGTCATTTCGAAGTGCAGTTATTAGGAGGCATTGCTTTGCACGAAGGAAAAGTAATTGAAATGAAAACTGGAGAAGGAAAAACTTTAGTCGCCACATTGCCTGCCAGTTTAAATGCTTTGGATGGAAAAGGTGTCCACATCATTACCGTCAATGATTATTTAGCCCAACGCGATACTGTTTGGATGGGACAAATTTATAATTATCTCGGTTTAACAGTGGGTTGCATTACTCAAGAAGGAGCTTATCTTTATGATCCCGAATATCAAGCAGATAAAAATCTTGATCAACAAAGAGATGAATTAGGAAGTTTTAAAATTTTTCGAGAATTCTTAAGACCCGTGGAGAGAAAAGAAGCTTACCAAGCTGATATTACTTATGGCACTAATAGTGAGTTTGGTTTTGATTATTTGCGAGATAACTTAGTTAATGATTTGGCAGAAAAAGTACAAAGAAAGCACCATTATGCGATTATTGATGAAGTCGATAGCGTTTTAATTGACGAGGCACGAACCCCTTTAATTATTTCTGTGCCCGATGAAGAAGCTTCCAAACTTTATCAACAATTTGCTGGTTTAGCTCCTCAATTTAAAAAAGACATCGATTTTATTGTTGATGAAAAGCAAAGAGCCATTAGTTTAACAGAATTAGGTTTGGATAAAGCAGAAAAAATTTTTGGTTTTAATATTTTTGACCAAAAAGGTATTGTCTTTACCCATCATTTAGAAACCGCTTTAAAAGCGCAATATTTATATTTAAAAGACCGCGATTATGTAGTAGAAGATGGTAAAGTAATTAGTATTAATGAGTTTACTAATCGTTTAGAGCCGAGTAAGCGTTATTCTGGTGGTTTGAATCAGGCGATTGAAGCCAAAGAAAGAGTTCCGGTGCAGCAAGAAAGCCGAACTGTGGCTACTATCACTTTGCAAAATTATTTTCGCATGTACGAAAAATTAGCGGGGATGACTGGAACCGCTTTAACTTCAGCTGAAGAATTTAAGACGGTTTATAATATGGAAACCATTGCTATTCCTACTAATAAGCAAATGATTAGACGTGATTTACCTGACAGGATTTATAAAACCAGAGAAGCAAAATTAAAAGCGATTGTAGAGGAAGTGAGAGTGCGTCACGAAAAAGGACAGCCAATTTTAATTGGCGCTCCAGCTAACGCTATCAGTGGTACTGGTTCCTCGCCTTTAGAAACGATTGAGGGATATTTAAGAAAAACAGGAATGCCTCTTGTAGTATTAAAGGGACAAAAAAAATTCCAAGAAAAAGAAGGGGAAATTATTGCTCAGGCAGGAAAATTGGGCGCCATTACTTTGGCTTCTAATTTAGCTGGTCGCGGTGTTGATATTGTCTTAGGCGGCAACCCTCCTGACGAAGAAGAAAGAAAGAAAATATTAGAATTAGGAGGATTGCATGTGATTGGCGTTGAAAGAAATGAAGCGCGGAGAATTGATAATCAATTAAGAGGGCGTTCTGGTCGTCAAGGTGACCCTGGTTCCTCACAATTCTTTTTATCGCTAGAAGATGATTTAATAAAAGTTTTTGCGCCGCCATCTTTATCTAATTTAATGGAAAGATTGGGTTGGCCTAAGGATCAACCCATTGAACACCAAATGGTAACCAAGGCTATCGAAATGGCACAATCTAAAATTGAGGGCATTTATTTTGATATCAGAAAACATATTTTGGAATACGATGATGTGATCAATAAACAAAGAATTAATTTTTATCAAACCAGAGATAAAATTTTAATGTTAGGTCCAGAAATTATTGATTATGTGAAACAAATATTTGTTGAAAAAGACGTAGAATTTCCTGAAGAAAAGTTCCAAGAAAAAAATAAAACTTTTGGTGAAGATAAGTTACAATCAGTATTTAAGTTATTTGCTTTAAGAATTTTGGATAATTTATGGATAGAGCAGATTGAGAGGATGGAAGCTTTGCGCGATTCTACTGCTTTAAGGGCTTACGGTGGCCAGGATCCTTTGGTAGAATATAAAAAAGAAAGTTATTATTTCTTTAAAGAATTAGATAATAAGTTTAAAACTTTTCTCGTTGAAAATATTAAAAATATTCTCGAGTCTTAATTAAAAATATTTATTTATTTATTTTTGTGTATCAAATAACCATTCAAAATTTTTCTGGAACTTTGGATCTACTACTGCAATTAGTAGAGAAAAAGAATCTGGCAATTACGGAGTTGTCTTTAGCCCAAGTAACTCAAGAATATGTTACTTTCGTTAACGAACAAGAGCAGATTAATGCTGAGGATTTGGCAGAATTTTTAGTTATTGCTTCAACTTTGCTTTTAATCAAATCACGTTCTTTACTACCATCGTTAACTTTGGCTCCTGAAGAAGAAAATGAAATTCTCGATTTAGAAACTCGTTTAAAAATTTATCAATTGTATAAAATAGCTGGCGAGGAAATTAAAAAAATGTTTCGGAAAGAAATTTATATTATGGCTCGTTCTGGGTGGAAGAATGTTGAACCTCAATTTTTACCCCCTCCTCATTTATCCGCAGATATTTTATCTTTAAGTTTCCAAAAAATATTATCCGAACTCCAAATAGAGGATACGCCTCTTTTGGCAGAGAAAAAAATTAAAAAAATCCAAACTCTCGAAGAACGAATCAAAACTTTACTGCAAAAAATTACTCAAGGGTCTCGTTTTCGTTTGCAGGATTTGTCATTAAATAAAAATGATAAAATTGATTTAATTTTAACTTTTTTGGCAGCGCTTCATTTAGCCAAAAAGAAAATTATCACTATTAAACAAAATAATAATTTTGACGATATATGGATATTGAATCAATCTTAGAAAGTTTACTTTTTGCTAGTGGCGAACCAATGACTGTTTCGGAACTAAGCGAATTATTAAAAAAGCCTTCTGAAGTGGTTGAGCAGGCTTTGACTAATTTAGAAGAATATTATCGAAATAACAATCGGGGAGTAAGATTAATAAAGAATAATGACCGTTGGCTGATGACGATTAATTCTGAAGCCAATCCTTATTTAAATAAACTCAAGAAAGAAGTTTTTGAAGGTGATTTAAGCCCGGCTGCTAGTGAAACCTTGGCCATTATTGCTTACCGGGGACCTCTTTCTCGGGCAGAAATAAATGAAATTCGAGGGGTGGACTCTAGTTATATTCTTCATCAACTACTTTTAAGAGAATTAATCGAACGTTTTCCTAATCCTCAAAGAGCGAACAGTTTTTTATATAATATTTCTTTTAAATTATTAAATCATTTAGGTTTAACCAAAATTGAAGAATTGCCTAATTATGAAGAACTTCATAAAAAATCATTTGGTTAAAAAATATCAC
>JAAZNP010000010.1 GCA_012798235.1 Parcubacteria group bacterium | reverse complement strand
GGCCTAAGGCCGCGAGATTTACAGTCTCGTGCGTTTGTCTACTCCGCCACCTGCCCAGTTAGTATTTTCAAGTAAGAGCCGGAGAGAGGATTTGAACCCCCAACCTTCGCTTTACAAAAGCGCTGCTCTACCGTTGAGCTACTCCGGCAAAACTGTTGCTCTCACCGGGAAAATATTTATTTAATTTATATCAAGGTATTTTCCCGCTTGAAGCAAATACTTTTACTTCAAGCCCAATTGAGCTATCTCGGCAAATGTGGCGGGGCGAGTAAAACAGTTGTTCTCTCCGGAAAATATGTATTTAATTTTTATCAAGGTATTTTCCTATTGGAAGCCAAAACTTTGGCTTTCAGTTCATCAAGTTAAGAAGGTGTTTCTTTTTCTTTTAATTCAAATAACAAATCTTGAATAATAGGATTGTCTTTATCAAGGTGGTAGGCTTCAAGTAAGGCCCAGCGCGCTGAAGAAAAATCTTGCGTAAAAAGATAAAGTCGAGCTAAATTTATCAAAGAATCAGAACTAAAATCTTCTTTAAGTAAAGTAATTAATAATTCTTTTTCTTGCTCCTCAAGCGTATTACTAGAAAGTTTCTCATCAATCAAAACAGATAATTTCGAAATCTTAGTAATTTTGGGCAATATTTTTTTATCTTCTGTCGGCTGTTTTTGAATTCTTATCTTTTCTAACGCTCGGGCTAATAGTTGGTCAATCCTTAAAATTATTATCCTGAGCCTCACTAATAATTTTTCAAAGAATCTTATTATTTTCTCTTTAAATAAATCTGTTTTTCCTTTATTAAAAATTTTATTCCACTTGCTCTTGTTTTTCGCCTTATTAAAACTAGATTTCTTAATAACTTTCTCCTCTGCCCCTTGGTGTTTATTATGCAAGAGAATAATTAAACCAAAAAGACCCAAAAGAAGTAATAAAGGAGGAACAATATTATACATAATTAAATTTGCAAACGACAAAAATGAGCAACTTCAATTTTCTCCCCAAATTTAGCTGTAGCTTCTTTTAATAAATCACCAATTTTTTTCGTCTCATCTTTAATAAAGATCTGATCTAATAAACAGGTTTCTTGAAATTCTTTATCTAATTTGCCTTGAATAATTTTATCAATAATCTCTTGGGGTTTATTTGTCTCCTCAAATTCTTTACTGTATTCCTTTTTTTTCTGTTCTATCATTTCTGGAGCAATAGATTCGCGAGAAATAAACTGAGGTTCCATCGCAGCAATATGCATGGCTAAATCGTGAGCCAATAATTTAAAGTCGGGGTTGTTGGCAACAGAATCAGTTTCGCAACGTAACTCAATAATTACTCCAACTTTATTATTGGCATGAATATAACTATCAATAATACCGCTACGAGTATCGTTAGCTTGTTTCTTCTCAGCTCTCATTTCTCCTTTTTTCTTGAGAATTAATTTGGCTTTTTCAAAATCACCTTTGGCTTCTTCCAAAGCCTTTTTACATTCCATTACCGGAGCTTGTGTTTCTTCTCGTAAGCGAGAAATATCATTAACGCTAATCATAATTTATATAAATTAAATTTGTAATTATTATTTATTGATCTCAGGAGATGCCATATTTTTCATCCCTTCATTAATGGCCTCATCTACCTTCTCTAGAATATATTTAATAGAAGACTTAGCGCTGTCATTAGCAGGAATAGGATAATTAATAATAGTCGGGTCATCATCAGTATCCAGAATCCCAATAATAGGGATATTTAATAATTTCGCTTCCCTGACGGCAATTTTATTTAAGCCAGTATCAACAATGAAAATTGCTTGAGGTAGTTTTTCTAGGGTTCGAATACCGGCAAATTTCTTTTGCAATTGGCTCAATTCTTTTTCTAGCTGAAGTTTTTCTTTTTTAGTGTATTTTTCCCAGGCTCCTGATTTTTGCTGCTCTTCGAGGTTCTTTAAATCCTTAATTCTCTGGGCTAAAGTTTTAAAATTAGTCAAAGTTCCTCCGAGCCAACGTTCATTAACGTAGGGATAATTATATTTCTGAGCTAGTTCTTTAATTAATTGTTTAGCTCCGGCAGTTGTTCCTACAAATAAAATTTTCCCTTCCTTCCCTACAATCTCTTTGATAAAATCCAAAGCGGTTTGTAAAGCCCTTAAGGTTTCTTTTAAATCAATGCCACTAATAACGTCATAACTTTTTACAATAAAATAGCTGGCCTTGGGATGATTAAAAGTCTGTTTATGCCCAAAATGCAAACCAGCCTTCATCATTTCTTTAATAATATCTTCTTCACTAATATTATTCATAATTGATAACTGTGTTTTAATTTACCATAAATAATGATGATAATCAAGTATTGCTTTTTATCATAATCTTTGATATTATTACTAAGTATGAAAAAAGACATTCACCCAAAATATTTTGATCAAGCGGAAGCGACTTGTGTCTGCGGAGCTAAATTTACTGTCGGTTCTACAGTAGAATCGATGAAAGTCGAGATTTGCTCTCAATGCCATCCTTTCTATACTGGTCAAACAAAAATTGTCGATACCGCTGGCCGTGTTCAAAAATTTGAAGCTCGCTTGAAAAAAACTGAAGCTTTAAAAGCCACAAAAACAAAGAAAAAAATTGCCAGCAAGAAGAAAAAATCCAAATAATCTTTAGTTATGGATTTAAATAAACTTCTTCAAGAAAAAGAACAACTTTTACAGAAACTCAGCGACCCTGAGTTTCTTTCAAATTCAGGCAATTTTGAAAATGCTTCTCGTCGCTTGAAAGAATTAGATGATCAAATTTTCCTCTTAAAAGAATTGAATAAAATCGATAAAAAAATAGAGGAGGCGCAAGAAATTCTGGCTACTGCCACAGATAATGAATTATTAAAATTAGCTGAGGAAGAAATTACTAAAAATGAAGAAAATAAACAAAAATTACTTCAAAAATTAGCCGCTCAAGACAAAGAAAACAATAGTCAAAAAATTAAAGGAGTTATTCTGGAAATTAGGCCTGGCACTGGCGGTGAGGAAGCAGCTCTTTTTGCTTATGACTTACTACGCATGTATGAAAAATATGCGCAAAAAAACCATTGGTCCACAAAAATTATTAATATTAATACTACTAATCTTGGTGGTCTTAAGGAAGGTACATTAGAAATTGATTCTGCTGATGCTTATACAAATTTAAAATTTGAAGGTGGAGTTCATCGTGTGCAAAGAATACCTGAAACAGAAAAATCAGGTCGGGTGCATACTTCCACGGCCACTGTCGCTGTACTTCCTCAAATGGAAAGTATAACTATTGAATTAAAGCCAGAAGATATTGAAGAAACTTTTTATCGTTCTTCGGGCCCCGGCGGCCAAAATGTACAAAAAGTAGAAACCGCGGTCAGGTTATATCACAAACCAACAGGTTTAATTATTTCTTGCCAAAGTGAACGTTATCAAAAACAAAATCGCGAAAAGGCTTTAGAAATTTTAAAAAATCAACTTTGGCAAATAGAACAAGAAAAACAATTGAATCAAATTACAAAAGAAAGACGCGACCAGATCGGTCGCGCCGAAAGAGCAGAAAAAATTCGAACTTATAACTTCCCTCAAGACCGCATTACTGACCATCGTTTAAAAAAATCCTGGCACAATATTAATCATATTCTCGAAGGCAATCTAGAAGAAATAATTGAAGAATTTAAAAAGGAATATCCTCAGAGCTAACATCATCACTATCTTTTTCTTCAGTTTCTTCTTCTAAAACTGGTAAGTCTTCATGGCTGAAACTCTCAGTTTCTGGAGGAATATCAAGTTTCGTTTCTTCTTTCATTGATTTAGGACCAAATTGAATATTTTCAGCAATAATTTCTGTCCGATATCTTTTTTGGTTAGAAGCATCTTGCCAGCTCCTAGTTCTTATTCTACCCTCAATAAAAACCATTCTCCCTTTGGCTAAATATTGGTTGCATAATTCAGCCATTTTACCCCAAACCACAATATTGTGGAATTCTACTTCTTGCTGCTTTTGACCATTAGCCCCTGTCCAAACACGGTTAGTGGCTACACCGAATTCAGCCACTGATTGTCCACTGGGAGTAGTTTTTAAAGTAACGTCTCTCGTTAAGTTGCCGATTAAAAAAACTTTATTCAGATTCATATTCACTTTAAATTTACCACCGTTTTATTCGACCTTTACCCCTCACTTGGAAAAGATAAATTTTATTTTCATAAAATCAAATAATTATTGGAAATAAATATTTATCTTTTACTAATATCATTTCCCTACTGAGAATTTTGCGTTAGCAAATCTTTTCCAAGTGAGGGGTTTATTCTTTTAAAATCTCGTTTAATTTTTCATCTAATTCCTCGATACTCATTTCAGCCGTTTTTTCTTTAAGCGGAGTTACAGATTTCTTGGTGGCGACAACACGTTTTGGTCTTCTCACTACCACTTTTTGTTTTGTTTCCGGAGATTTAATTAAAGCAAAACGAAGGATATTATTATCTAATTTAAATTCTTTTTTCCAATCATCTAATTTTAAATCCTCGCCGCTAAATTGAATAAAACTAAAATAACCATTAGTTTCTTTTTTAATCGGATAACTAATAATTCTTAAAGAAGGTATTTGAGTAGATAATATTTGACCTCCCCGAGATTCAATTTTTTTAATTATTTCGTTGAATTTGGTTTCGGCTTCTGTTTCATTGAGACTAGAGCTCAACCAGAAAGACAATTCGTATTTTCTTGTTTCCATATTTAATTAAGTATTATTGATTAGTTTTTAGGTTAATTTGCTTTAAAATTTCTTTGGCAACACTAGGATTGCTTTTCAAAAATTCTGTAGCCTTGTCAAAACTGGCTCCCAATTTTATTTCACCGAAATTATAAGTCATACCGGCCTTCTGAATAATGCCTAATTTAGTAGCTAAATTTAATAAATCATTTTCATAAGCAATACCCACATTATAAATAATATCAAATTCAGCTTCTTTAAAAGGAGCGGCTACTTTGTTTTTCACTACTTTTGCTTTTACTCGCGAACCAATAATTTGGTCGCCTTTTTTAATTTGAGCGATTCTTTTTAATTCTATTCTCACTGAGGCATAAAATTTTAAAGCCTTGCCGCCAGGAGTTGTGATCGGATTGCCAAACATCATCATGCCAATTTGGGCACGAGTTTGATTAGTAAAAATAATAGCAGTATTAGCTTTACTCGTGATTGCCGTTAATTTTCTTAAAGCTTGGCTCATTAATCTTGCCTGAAGGCCAATATACTGGTCGCCCATTTCTCCTTCAATTTCTACCTTAGGTGTTAAAGCAGCCACAGAATCAATCACAATTAAATCAATAGAGCCAGAACGAACTAAGGCTTCGGCAATATCCAAAGCCTGTTCTCCATTGTCGGGTTGAGAAATAAGTAAATCTTTTACCTTAACCCCAATTTTCTCTGCATATTCAGGGTCTAAAGCATGTTCGGAATCAATAAAAGCAGCTTTACCCCCTCGCTTTTGTACTTCAGCAATAATATGTAAAACCAAAGTGGTCTTACCAGATGATTCCGCGCCATAAATTTCAATGATTCTTCCTCGGGGCACGCCACCAACGCCTAAAGCTAGGTCTAAAGAAGGAGAACCAGTAGGAATCACATCCACATCTACCTTTCTTACTTCACCTAAACGCATAATTGAACCTTCGCCAAATTTATCCCGAAGGTCCTTTAAAATACCTTCGAGATTATCCTCATTTTCTTTTGTTTTAGGAAGAGAAGATTTTTTAGCCATATAATTAAAAGATTATATAATCAGCTTACCAATTTTCTGGTAATTTATCAACCCCACCGTATCGACCTTAAAAATTATAAAGAAGATAAAATTACTTTTTGCTCTAGTATTGTTTTTTTACCTAAAGCATTAATGGCTTCGAATTCTAAAATATTAGAGCCTGGATTCAGAGTCATTTGCTCTTTAAAAAATCCTTTATTATCAAAACTGGTTTCTTGGCCTTGAAAATATAAAGTTTTAGTGCGAATAACTTGACCAGAAATAGTTATTTCAGGAAGAGTGGTCATTAAATCTCGAGGAGGATAAAAAATAATTATTTGGGCTGGTAAAACAAGCTGCATTATTTCAAAAACTAAATAAAATAGAATAATAAGCAATAATGAGTATCTGATTATTTGTCCAAAAATTTGAGAAAATATTTTTAATAAAGGGTGTTGTTTATAAGCAAAGCGGTTTTGGGGCAAAAGATCTTTATCGCCAGGAGTTAATTTACGACCATTGCTCTTTTGATAAAATTTCAGAATTTCTTCTTCATCCAAATGAAGATAATGGGCATATTTTTTAATCAAGCCTTTTAAATATACTGGGGGTGGCAAAGAATTATAATCATCATTTTCAATAGCCTGAATTAATCTTTTTATAATTCTTGAATCTTGACTCGCTTTATCTAAAGTAATGCCTTTTTGTTCGCGAACTTTTTTAAGATACATTCCGCAGGTTAATTCTACCTTTTCGTCAGTTTTCATATTAATTGTTATCAGAATTAGTATCTTTTACAAAAACTTCTCGTGGTTTAGCGCCATCCACCGGACCCACAATGCCGCGTGCTTCTAACAAATCAAGTAAACGAGCAGCCCGAGCATAACCAATTTTTAATCTTCTTTGTAATAAAGAAGCTGATGCCTTGCCTGCTTTTACTACTATGTCATAAGCTTCGGGGTATAATTCATCTTCATTTTCTTCTAAGCTTTCTAAATCAATTTGCTCACCAGAAGCAGATTCAGCTACAAATTCTTTGAATTCATTAGCTAAGCCGTTAGTTTCTACAGTTTGTGAATTTTTATTAATCCATTCTACTAATTTATCAATCTCAGCCTCTGATAGAAAAGCGCCTTGAATACGACGGGGTTTAGAAGATTCTGGCGACAGAAAGAGCATATCGCCATGGCCTAATAATTTTTCGGCACCAGCCATATCTAAAATAGTGCGCGAATCTACTTGCGAAGCGACCTGAAAAGCAATACGAGCGGTGATGTTAGCTTTAATTAAACCAGTAATTACTTCTACTGATGGTCTTTGGGTAGAAACAATAAGATGAATGCCAGTAGCGCGCGCCATTTGAGCAATACGAATAATAAATGATTCCAAATCGCGGCCATAGTAAATCATCAAATCAGCTAACTCATCAATAATCACTACCAGGTAAGGCAAAATATCTTCCTTCCTAGCTAGCGCTTTAAGATTATAACCTTCAATATCTCTTGCTTGATATTCTGATAATAAATCATAACGTCGATTCATCTCATTAATAACCCATCTTAAAGCTGGCAAAACTTTTTTGTTGTCAGTGATAACTGGGGTTAATAAATGAGGAATGCCATTATAGCGAGCTAATTCTACTCGTTTGGGATCTACTAAAATTAAACGCAAAGAAGAAGGAGAGTTTTTAAAAAGAAAAGAACTAATAATAGAATGAATACAAACACTCTTGCCCGAACCAGTAGCACCAGCAATAAGCAAATGAGGCATGGTGCTTAAATCAGCCAGCATTACTTTCCCTTCCACGTCACGGCCTAAAGCAAAAGCTAAAGCCGGAGTTTCTTTTTGAAAATTGATTTCTTTTAATAAATTGCCCAATCGCACCAAAGCTACTGCTTTATTAGGCACTTCAATTCCTACTAATGATTTGCCGGGAATAGGCGCTTCGATTCTTAAAGGGTGAGCTGCTAAAGCTAAAGCTAAATCGTTTTGAAGAGAAGTAATACTCGAGAGTTTTACTCCTTCGGTTGGTTTTAAGGTATATTGTGTAACTGTCGGACCAACATTTATTTCTCCCATTTCTACCACGATACCAAAATTCTCTAAAGTCCTTTTAATAATATTAGCATTAGCTTTTAAATCACCAACTGTTGGTTTGCTGCTGCCGCTATCTAATAAATCTAAAGGTGGAATATTGTAATTACCTTTTACTTTAAAAGCTAAATAATTTTTCTTTTTTTCTTCTCTAATAACTTCGGCGCTTTCTTTAGATTTCGCTTCCTCAGTGGCAAACTTTGGTTCGTTAATTACGGGCTCAGTTGCTGGGGGCATAATTTCTTGAGGCGCATTAACCATTATCTCTTGTTTTTTCTTGAAACTAATTTTAGGAAGTTTCAAAGGAGTGTTAAAAATAATTAATAAACCGGAAATTAAAAATGCTGAATAAATTATCAAGGAAGCCCACAGCCCTAAAAAATTTTTTAGATAAGCTCCGATTTCACCTAAAAGTCCACCAGTATCTGAAGAAATTAATTCTAAAATTGAAAGACTGGCAAATAAAACCAAAAAAGCTCCTAATACAGTAATTTTATTGAAATTAATTTTTTCTGTCCAAGAACGGAAAAAATTAAAAGCCAAAATAATTAAAAGGATAGGTAAGATAAAATACCCCCAACCTAATAAATAATCAAATATTCTAAAAATAAAACGGCCTAGGGGACCAGCTAGATTCCAAGAGCTTAAAAATAAAATCAAGGCGAGAGCTAAAAATAAAACAGCCAAAATATTATTTTTAATTTCTGGTGCTAAATGAGGCCGTACTTCTGGAAAGTCTTTCTTTTTATGCATTAATACTATTTTATCACAAAAAAAGGGGCTTTTAAAGCCCTCTTTAGTTGAATTAGGTATAACGGTCAGCTACTTTGGAGGCACCATATGATTCTGGTTTTGTTTTCACTTCAAAACCAGAACCTCTGACCATACCAATTATTTCTTGCAGCATTTCTTTTGTCTCGCCTTTGGAGCCAATATCAACATGCACTTCAAAATCAAATCTTAAATCTTTATTTTGAGATAAATTAAACAAAACTTCACTAGCCAATTTCAAAGACATCATTACCTCTTCATAAATTCTTTTTCTCAAATTTTCAATTTTTTTACTGCTGGTGATACGGCGCCAGAAAAATTTTCCTCCGTGACCCACGCGATAAATAACAATAGCGCTAACAAAATCAGTAGTACCATGATTAGCTGAATCAGTACCAATAATTATCTTATAATGTTTTTCTGGTTCTGGTTTAATAAATAAAACAACTTCCTTAAGAAGCGTTTCGTAAGAATACAGTTTGCCATCAGGGGAATGAAACTTATCCATAATTTATTTTGTAGTAAAGGGCAAAAAACCTAAAAGACGAGCTCTTTTAATAGCGCGCTTTAATTGCCTTTGGTGTTTGGCGCAAAGACCAGTTTTACGACGAGGATAAATTTTCATTTGGGCTGAAATAAAACGTTTCAGATTATCAACATCTTTATAATCTACTTCTTGTATATTTTGAGAACAAAAATAGCATTGTGCCATGGAAATAATTTTTATTATTTTTAATCATGAACCACGTAGGATTCATGGCCCTGAACTCTACGTAGTTCAGGGTTTTAACGAGAGGCTACTTGTTGCAAAGCAAGGATATCTTGACTGTATCTATCCGCAATAGCCATAACACTATCGCCGTAAAAACGATATTTTGTATTCGTGGAACCGGAGAAATAAATCATCGCTGCTCGCCATTCAGCGTCACGTGTTTGAGCTGTTGCTCCGTACTTAGCTAAATACAAAGCAGCAGCCACAAAAGAATCTCTTACATCCCAGGGGCTCGGCGGATTATGTCCCGTAATTTGAGCGATTTGATTTTTATAACCTAACCAAGTTCTAGGCATAAATTGGGCTGGGCCCATGGCTCCACCCCAACTGTTTTTCCCAGCAATCATTCCTCTTTTAGGGTCGTTAATCGGACAAGAAATAGGAGTGGTATTTGGATCTAAACCCAATTCTTTAGTAATTTGTAAAAAAGCATCACGGCTATCAGGTTTCATCACTACTTGCCAAGATTTTTCATAAGGATCGCCAGGTCGATTACAGGTTCCTACATTTTTGCCCAAATTTGATTCTTGTGTCAAGATAGCCAACAAAAAAGCTGGTCGGATATTAAGACGTGAGCTAATCCAAGTAGCAATATCAACAGCTTCGCCAAAAGTAACTTGCGTCTTTACTCCCAATAGATCATAAATTCTACTACGGATTTCATTAGCTTTTTTCTGTGATTCTGTTAAAAGTTGTTGATATTTCGCCTCATTACCTTTGGTAATATCAAGCAGAGTTATTTTTTCTTGCTGAACTTTCGTCAAATCATCCTTTTGCAGCAACTGCATCGCTAACAATTTTTGAGTTTCTTCGCGATCATTAGCTAATTTTTCATTCTGAGTATCAAGAGTTATTTTTAAATCATTAAGTTCGTTAATATTTTCTTGGATCTTCGTCTGGACACTATTTAAAGCGTTGGCATAATCAAAAAAATCACTTAAAGCATTGGTCCCTAATAAAATCTCTAAAAATGATGTTTGCTTTAATTGATAAAGACTCTGCAATAAACCGGCAAGATTGTCTTTGGTTTGGCTAATACGGTCGGTAGTTTTAGCAATCGAGGCAGTTGTTTCATCAATTTGAACATTTAAATAGTTCAAACTCAAATTAGTGGATTTAATTTGTAAATTTAATTTGTCGGCTTGTTTTTTTAATTCGTTAATTTTATTTTGTAAAGTTTGTTTTTCTTTTTGCGTAGTCGCCAATTCTTTTTCGTATTGGGCGATTTGCTTTTCTACTTCTTCTAATTGTTTTTCTAATTGCGCTCTTTCTTCATCGTTTTGAGCTTGTACCTCATAAGGATAGAGAAAAATTGGAGCAGAAACATTCATCCAGCTAGAACCTAAAATAACAGTCAAAAGAATAAAGGAAACTAAAGAAAAACGAGACCAATGAATTTGCCGCCAAGCAGAAGATTGCTCCTTAATTATTAAAGGTTTCTTGGAGGGGCGAATATCAATAATTTTTTTGCGCGGTAAAGATTTTATTTCTATTTTATTCATTGGTTTTTTGGGGTTCGTTTGTTGGCTCTTTGCCTTCCTTAGCTTCTTCGCCAGCTTCTACCTCCATCTCTTCCGGTTTCTTTTCCCCTTCTACCTCTACTTCTTCAACAGTCTTAGCTTTTCCTAATTCAGCTTCTAATTCTTCCTCAGTAATAGGAGCAGTAACAGTAACAATCGGCGTATCTTCTTTAACTAAACTTTTTACACCATTGGGTAATTTAATATCTTTAACATAAATAGTCTTATCAAAAGTATCTAAAGGAGAAATATCAATTTCTATTTGATGCGGCAAATCTTTTGGCAAGGCCTCAATTTCAATTTCATCCATTGATTTTACTAGAACGCCACCAGCCTTTACTGACGGCGATTCTCCAATAAAAACTAAAGGAACATGAGTGGTAACTGGTTTATCCATTTCTACTTCATAAAAATCTATATGAATCGGTTGGCTAGTGACATAATCGCGATTTACTGTTTGCACTAAAACTTTTTTAGTAATTTCTTGGCCTTGATTATCAATAACCAAATCAATCAAATCAGTATCTCCAGCCTGATGATAAATATTTAAAAACTCCTTTAAATCTAAAGTCAAAGCCAAGGGTTTTGTTTTTCTACCATAAACAACGCCAGGGATTAATCCTTTTTGGCGCAATTTCTTATTTTGTTTTCCAAAAACTTCCCTGATTTTGGATTTCAATATAATATTAACCATATTAATGCTATTTTAGCGGAAAATTAAGAAAAAAGCAACTAGGTGCTTAAAATGTTTTTATATATAATACTTAAGATTAAAAAATAATTTTTCTTAATTTCTCAGCAATGGTCAAAGCATCAGGCCGCTGCCAAATATTACGGCCAACAGCTACGCCGCTAAACCCATTAGCCATAACTTGTTTAACTTTAGTTAAAAATTCTTCTTCAGATTCTTTTTCGCCACCAGATAAGACTACCTTAGTATTCCCTGCTAAGTTTACTATATCTTTTAAAACATTCTCCGTATCTGGATATTTAATTTTAATTAAATCAGCTCCTAATTCTAAACCCAGACGAGCAGCATATTTAATAATTTCGGAGTCATTTTCTTTTAAAATGGCTTTGCCTCTGGGATAGATCCAAGCAATGGCCGCCATATTTAATTGATGGGCTTCTTCTTGAATTTTACCAAAATCTTCAAAACTTTTATTTTCGTATTCACTCCCTAAATAAATGGTATAACCAACTGCCTGAGCGCCTAATTTTTTCGCATAATTCACACTACAATTAATGGGGCTATAAGGTTCTTCATTTGGTCTTAAATTTGTTTTGCCATTAATTTTTATGATTAAGGGAATGTGTCTTTGATATTTAGCATCCGTATAGTATTTTTCCGCAATTCCTTTTTGCAAAATAATTCCCGTAAAATCGCCTTGAACTGCTAAATCTAAAATATAATTGGGGTCGTAACTTTTACCAATTAAATCCTTTGGTCCGTGCTCAAAACCATGGTCATAAGCCAAAAACATGGCTTTATTATTTTTTAATAATGGTTTTAAATAGTCTTTCATATTTTTAAAATTTCTTTAACTTTATTTTTAATGGCTTCTTGATCTAAATGATATTGGTGAATTAATTCTTGGGCTTGACCTGATTCGCCAAAAGCATCATTTACGCCCATAAAATGAATAGGCAAAGGATGATTTTCGCTTAAAAATTCTGAAATTGCTGATCCCATTCCGCCAGCAATTTGGTGCTCCTCAATAGTAATAATCGCTTTGGATTTTTTAGCCCAATCTAATATCAATTCTTTATCTAAAGGTTTAATTGCTGAATTATTAATTATGGCTATTTCTATACCTTCCTTTTTTAATTCTTGTGCTGCTTTTAGGGCTTCAAACACTAAATAGCCAGAAACAAATATAGTGATGCCTGAAAATTCTTTGGTTTGATCAGGCAGCCAAAATACTAATGACCGGCCAATGGTAAAAGGAGTGTCATCAGTAGTTAAAATTGGCGAAACTTCACGAGATAATCTTAAATAAACAGAAGTTGGATAATCAATTGCTTTTAAAATAGCCTTCTTCGCTTCCAAAGCATCAGCTGGACTAACAACAGCTAAGTGAGGTAAAACTCTCGTTAGAGCAATATCTTCTAAAGCCTGGTGCGTTGCACCATCAGGCCCCACATTTAAACCAGCGTGTGAACCAACAATAATAACTTTTTGCTGATTATAACAAATACTTGTTCTTATCTGTTCCCAATTTCTGCCTGGCGAAAAAACAGCATAAGCTGCCATAACAGGAATTTTTCCTGCGGCAGCCAAACCCGAAGCCACCCCAGCCATATTTTGTTCCGCAATTCCCAATTCGATAAATCTTTCAGGAAATCTATTTTTAAATAAATTCATTCTTAAAGAATCAGTAACATCAGCACATAAAGCCACTACATCCTTATTCAATTCGCCAGCTAAAACTAAACCCTCGCCAAAACCATCGCGCATTGATTTTTTCTGCGGCGAAGCAAAAATATCAGGATTTAAATTTAATTCCGAATTCAACATATCACACTTATTTTAATCCAATTCTGATTTAATTTTACCTTTCATGGTACGGAGTTGCTTTAAGGCCTCTTCTGCTTCCTGAGAATTAGGGGCTTTGCCATGCCATTGATATTCCCCTTCTATAAAATTCACTCCTTTCCCAGGTATGGTATTACAAATAATGGCTACTGGTTTTACAAAAATTGCTTTGGCTTTATTTAAGGCCCTGATTAATTCTTCAATATTATGCCCGTCAACCTCTAAAACTTTCCAATTAAAGGCCTCGTATTTATCTTTTAAGGGCTCGAGTGGCATTACTTTTTCCGTAAAACCATCAATTTGAATATTATTGCGGTCAATTAATATTGTTAAATTATCTAACTGATATTTGCCTGCCAACATTACTGCCTCCCAAGTATTACCACAATCATGTTCGCCATCACCCATTAAACAATATACTTGTGATTTAATGCCGCTTAATTTTAGACCTAAAGCCATACCAACGGCTTGCGCTAAACCCTCACCTACTGGGCCTGAAGAAGTTTCAATACCGGGCAAACTTAAACGATGAGGATGCCCCTGCAAACGAGAGCCTAATTTTCTCAAAGTTTTTAATTCATCTTTATCAAAATAACCAGCATAAGCTAAAATCGCGTAAATCAAGGGCGCGTAATGACCATTAGAGATCACGACGCGATCTCTTTCTGACCAATCAGGATTTTGGGGATCGTATTTTAAAATATCACCAAAATATAAAGCAATATATTGTTCTACCGCACCTAAAGGACCAGCACAATGGCCAGATTTTGCCCTCATTAACATTCTAATAATTTCTTCTCGAATTTGAGTGGCTAAATTTTCTAATTCTTTAATATTATTCTTCATGCAGCAATTAATTTTTTAAACAATAATAATTTTTCTTTCGGCTTCTCGCTATTAAAAATGGCCGAACCGATAGCAAAATAATTAGCTCCAGATTTTAAAATTTCTGGTATTGTTTCCTCGTTGACACCACCATCAACTTCAATGTTTAAATTAGGGTAATTCTTTCTTAACTCTTTTATCTTATCTAAAACATACCATTGAAATTTTTGACCCGAAGGGCCAGGGTCCACACACAGCATTAAAACAAAATCGATCTTTTTAGAATAATTCTTAAAAACGCTAATAGGTGTTGCGGGATTTAAGGCAATGCCTAATTCTATTTTATTGGCCTGACACATTTTTAGAACTGAGGGAAAGTCTTTCAAGGCTTCATGATGAACAATAATTCTTTTGGGCTTTGTTTCTAACCAAGCGGATAATACTATTTCCGGATTTTGCACCATTAAATGCACTTCAAATTTTTGGCGAATACCTTTAATGCTTTTTATTTCTTCGGGAGCATTCCAATTTTTCCAATTAGTAAATTTGCCATCAGCGATATCTAACTGAAAAATCCCAGAGAAATCGCTCAATTGCCTCAATTCCTCTTCGAATTTCTGCTTAGTTTTTACATTAATAACCGGAATAATGTCTTGTTTTAGGGGACGAGAAAGAAAAGGCAAAAGCATTATTATAAAATTAATTTATTTTAGGGAACGATATAATTTTTTTTCTAATCTAAAAATTTTTTGTAATCTTTTTTGGTAACGAGTTTTTTTCGTATACTTAGTAATAATAAAAGTTTTCACAATACCTAAGGCAGTTTGTTCATCAGTTAAATCAGCGGCTAAAGATAAAACATTGACATTATCATCCTGGCGAGCTTTTTGCGCCATCCATCTTGATAAACATAAAGCAGCACGAACACGAGGATACTTATTAGCCACAATATTTACCCCCTGCCCCGAACCACAAATCACAATCCCTAAATCAGTTTTTGGTTTTTCCAATACTTGCTGAGCTACTAAAGCAGCAAAGTCAGGATAATCATCATCTTTTTGATAGGAAAAATTTCCCAAATCTTTAAATTCTATTTTTTGAGATACTAAAAATTTTTTTATTTTTTCTTTGAGATAATAACCCCGATGGTCAGCGCCTAAATAAATCATATTAGAACTTTAATTTTTTTAATTGCGCTACTAAAGTCCACGCATAACCCCATTCATTATCATACCACACTAAAACTTTCACTAAATCCTTATCAACGATTTTGGTAAAACTAAGATCAACGATAGCAGGATGAATTTTTTTAACAATATCGGAAGATACCAAAGGCTCTGGAGAAACAACTAAAATATTTGCCCATTTTTCTTCTTGGGCAGCGGTGGTTAAAATTTGATTTACTTCTTCTACTGAAGTTTCACGCTGACTGACAAAAGTAATGTCAGCTAAAGAGCCACAAACAACCGGTACGCGAATCGCTAAACCATCAAATTTATTTTCTAAATCTTTCAAAGCCTTAGTAACAGCCTTAGCAGCACCAGTAGTTGAAGGCACAATATTTTGAGCAGCGGCTCGACCGCGCAATAAATCTTTCCCTTTTACCGGACCATCAACCAAATTCTGAGTAGCAGTATAAGCATGAATAGTATTGAGGATAGCTTTTTTAATGCCTAATTTTTCATGGAGAACTTTTAAAACCGGACTCACGGCATTCGTTGTACAAGATCCGTTAGAAATAACCGGAAAATCATTGATTTCGTTTTCGTTAATGTTCAAAAGGACAATCCGCCCGTCTTTGTTTTCTTCGCCTTTAGCTGGCGCGGTGATAATAACTTTTTTTGCCCCGGCTTTTATATGGGCTTGAGCCAAATTATAATCCTCAAAAACTCCGGTAGCCTCGAGAACAACATCAATATTTAAATCTTTCCAAGGTAAATTTTGAGGATCTTTTTCCTGCAAAAATACTATTTCTTGATTATTAATAATTAATTTATTGGGATGTTCAATGTTGATTAAGGCATCATAATTGCCGTAAACCGTATCGTGCTTTAATAAATAGACCAAATTATCCAAATCGCCTAAATCATTAATGGCCACGATTTGAAGCTGCGGCTCAGAAACGGCTAATTTAAAAAATGCCCGACCAATTCTTCCAAAACCATTAATCGCAATACGCATATTATTAAAAAGTTAATTATTAAAAACCTTCTTTATTATACCAAAAATGTCTTAAAATATAAACAGCGATTCCAAAAGCCACTGCCACATTTAATGATTCTTTTTTACCGTACATGGGAATTTCGAGGTATAAATTGCAATATTTTAAAATTCGAGATGAAAGACCTTTTACTTCGGGACCTAAAATTAAAGCAATCTTTCTGGCTTTAATATTTTTGAATTGAAAAATATTGTGGGCTTTTTTGGTTTGCTCTAAAGCAATAATTTGATAGTTATTTTCTTTTAACTTTTTCATTAAACGCCAGGTTTGGCCAATTTTTTCATAAGGAACAGATTTTTCTGCGCCAAGAGCAGTTTTACTAATTTTAGGATGAGGGGGCGCTGGCGTGATGCCGCAAAGATAAATTTTTGATACGCCAATTGCATCAGCGGTTCTAAAAATAGCACCTACGTTGTAGGTGCTGCGGATATTATGGAGAAGAACAACTAAATCAAATTCATTATTTTGTTTCATTTTTCTTTAATCCCAACAACTCCTCTAAAAGAGGCTTATTAAAACCAATGACAATTTGCTTATCAACCTCAATCACAGGTACACCCATTTGCCCCGATTTTAGAATCATTTCTTGAGCGGCTTTTTCATCTTGGGAGACATCAATATCTGTAAAAGAGATATTATTAGCTTTTAAAAATTGTTTGGCTGCCTGACACCATGGGCATGATGGGGTAGAATAAACTTTTACTTCCATGTTTTTATTTGATTATGATTAAATGATAATTCTTTTTCCCTCGACGAATTACTAAATATTTACCAAAAAGATAAAAAGAGGGGGTAATAATTTGCTCTATTTTATCCATTATTTTCCCATTAATACTAATGCTTTTATTAATAATATCTTCGCGGGCCTGTCTTTTCGAGGAAGAAATATTTGCTTTCACTAACAAATCTACTAAAGAAATTTTCTTCGCTTTTTTCAAAATATAAGAAGGTACATCTTGAAGGGCGGTTTCTAATTCTTTTTGGTTTAAAGATTTAATATCGTTATAAAATAAGGCTTGAGAAATTTTTTCTGCTTCTTGAGCTTCTTTATGACCGTGAACAATTTTTGTCACCTCAAAAGCCAAGGTCTTTTGCGCCTCTCTTTTTTCCGGCTGCATTTTAACTTTTTGCGCCAAATTTTCAATCTCAGTTTTACTCAAAAAAGTAAAAAATTTAAGATAATTAATTACATCGCGGTCATCAACATTAATCCAGAATTGGTAGAATTGATAAGGGCTAGTCAGCTGAGGATCTAACCAAATAGCACCTCTGGCGGTTTTGCCAAATTTGGTACCATCAGCTTGAACAACTAAAGGCGAACTCAGCCCAAATACTTCTTTGTTTAATTTTTTTCTAATAAAATCAACACCGGCGGTAATATTACCCCACTGATCGCTACCGCCAATCTGCAATTCACAATTATATTTTTTAGTTAAATTATAAAAATCAAAAGATTGCAAAATCATATAACTAAATTCTGTAAAAGAAATTCCTGCTTCTAAACGAATTTTAATCGATTCTTTAGCTAACATATACGGAACGGTAAAATATTTGCCCACATCGCGCAAAAAACTAATGGCTTTTTCTTTATTCAGCCAATCATAATTATCAATAATGATAATATTTTTGCTTTTATCAAAGATTTTTTCTATTTGCTTTTTAATATTTTCCTTCCATTTTTTGACAGTTTTTTCATCGTTTAAAAG
>JAAZNP010000009.1 GCA_012798235.1 Parcubacteria group bacterium | reverse complement strand
TCCCCAAGCAGGTTCTGCTCCAATAAAATATAAAGAAGTTTTCAACTCTCTTATTCTTAATTCCTTATTACTAAGCAATCTTAGTTGCAATAAATGCATTGGTTGATCAATAATAATAACTTGTTTCCAATTCTCTTTCCTGATTAAGTTTAAACAAAAAGCTATATTTTCATAGCTATTTTTACTTTGAAACTCTAACCAAATATTTCTCTCGGTAAACATTCCAAAATTTTTAAAAAAATACTCTTGCATAACAATAGCTTCTTCTTTCCCGTTTATTGTATATCCTCCAGAAAATACTAATGGTATGGGCATAGCATCGTGATTCAATTTATTATAATCAATAATCAATTGAACAGCTTTTTCAATGTTGTTTTTAGTTTGAATGCTAGGAATGATATTAGTGCCGTCTTTCAGTAATCCAGCGCCTATTACAATAATGGCATCGGGACGAAATGTCTCTTCTTTCGCCTTGGCTTCAATAATCATTTCCATTCCTCGCCTCCTCTTTTTTTCAAATAAATAAAACTAAAATCATTTTTTGTCCCGCAAGAACATCTCAAAATTTTATCTTGAAGTTTAATATTTAAACTCAACGCTTGAAATGGGTAAAACCAACCCACCTCCGCTAGCGGTATATTTAAGGCCTGAATCTCGTCTCGTATTTCAATTTCTGGATTAGTAACATTTACAATTTTTATAATATTATCAAGCTCTATGTCTTGCATAATTATGTCTAATCCTATAAGAACCATAAATTTATGAGGCATCACAGCATGGCATCGATAACATTTAAGTTGTTCTCTCAATTTTGCTGGCAAAAGATTACGTTTAATTTTAAATAATTTGGTATTCAGTTCTAAATCATGTCCAATAATCAAAATGTTATGCTTGGATTCTATAACTGTTTCTATTTGTTCAATGGTCCCCTTTAAATATTTAGCATTAATTTTCATCTCGCACCTCCTTTCTTGTCAATGTACTATTTTCTTTATAATAAAATATAATAATGTATTTGTCAATAGCAACGGAGAAAACAAAAAATAGGGGCATACCCCTATTTTTAATAATCACTAGATGCTTTCTTTTAATCTTTTTCTAAATTTTTTTGCGATTGTTCGTAATATTTTTGTATTTCTTTTTCGGTTGCCCTAACTACTGTGCCGTTTTTGATTATAAAAATTGTTTCTTTGTGTTTAAACAAAGCGCCCTCTTCTGTCGGTATTTTATCATCTTCCTCTTGTGGCTTTTCAATTATTTTTGCTCCTTCTGGTATGTCTTCTTTGTTAACCTCGCCTTTAACAATACCCGCATCATCTACTTTAAATATTTGGTCATCTTTTTTATAAAATTCTATCATAATATTAGATATTAAATTTTACTTATTACTTTTATTATACTATAAACAATTTAACAAATCAAGATAATAAAAAAGGTAGGGGTTTATCCCCTACCCTGATATTTGTCCATTTTTTATTCTATATGTTTTATCCCCTAGTTTAAATTCTATATCTAAGGGATAGATTGGAATTAATTTAAAAATGGCCTGTTGAATCTTTGTTTTAGCTGTATCTAAATTAGTTTCCACCAGAGGAAACAAATTATATTGCAAAAATTTAATTTCCCTAGATCTTGTTCTTTCTCTATAAGGATTAACATGAACAGTTTGAATTTTCTTTAAGGAATCAAAGACTACGTTCCATTTTATTTTCTTTGTATCTTTAGACTCTAATGTGTTATAGAGAGAGCATAAGGTCTCGAAACAATACATTATAAGACGCACACATCTTTGTTTTTCTTCTATTAATTTTTGCGCTCTCCACAATACGCCAGCGACTATCTCTTTGCTTTTCACTTCTTGAGCTGTTATTGAAGCTGCGACACTATTTAATTGTTCCTTTAATTTATCAAATTGGGAAGCCAAAGACACAATTTTGATATCTCCAGTTGTTTTGATCATCGAATTAATTTTGTCTAAAGTGTTTCGTAATTTAGAAATTTTTCCAGGATATTGATTTTTAATAGGGGAAAACATTATAAAATCCTCATAATGAAATATCACATGAAATAACTGTTGTCTGATAGCAGCATCAATATCTTTCACGCGCCAAGTTTTTTCTTTTCCAATAATGACTACTTCTCCTTTAGTATCTACTTTCATTTTCACAGTACGCAAAGACCTTCCGTAAGGAATGGCCTGTACAAAAGCTTCCGGCTTATTCATTTTCATTTTCTTTCGCCTCCTTGTCTTTTATTTTTTTAATTTTCATATCTACATAGTTTTTCTGGGGATCAAAGTGAAATTCCTTATTAAATTTTTTAGCCACCAGCAATGTAGCTTCATCTTCAGAATGAGCATGAATCCAGTAGATTTTTACTTTCCCACCATAAGGAATAAAATTTAAAACCGTAGCCTTATACAGATTTTTCTTCATCACAATCACCTCTTCATCGGTTTTGCGTTTCATGTTTCACCTCCTTATGCTATTATTTTTTACTTTTCAAGGTTCTAAATATTTTTTATTATCTCATATTTTTAATCACTTGTCAAATTAATGAATATGATGTTGTCAGTAGCGGGAAAAACTGATAAACTTAAAGGATATCATGCGTATCTCCTACTCCAGTTTAGAAAATTTTAAAAACTGTCCGTTAAAATATAAATATTCAGAAATTGATAAAATCAAAGAGCCTAAAACCAAAGAGGCTATTTTTGGTAATTATATTCATCAAGTTTTAAAATGGTTTTATCAACAAGACCCTCACTTCCCTACCCTCGAAGGACTGCTCGAATATTATTATAATCACTGGCCCACCTCCACGGGCAAGCCTCAAAAGGAGAAGGCCTATCTGCGCAGCCAGGGTTTTTCTTGGCAAGATGAGCATGAAGAAAAAGATTATTTTCAAGAAGGCATGAGAATACTGGAAGAATATTACAAAAAAAATTTCCCACCCAAATCTATAATTATGGATTTGGAAACTAAATTCGAAGCAGTAGTTGACGAAACTCCCAATGAACCTGGCGGCAAACACATCTTAACCGGCGTTATTGATCGTATTGATAAATTGCCTGATGACACTATCGAAATTATTGATTATAAAACTGGAAAAAGAATTCCTTCGCAAAATGACGTTGATACTAACCTGCAACTTTCTATCTATGCTTTGGGTTTGCAAAGAAAATGGCCTAAAATTAAATTAGAAAATCTTCGCTTGAGTCTATATTTTTTGAAATTTGGCGAAAAGATTGAAACCAGCAAGACTCAAGAAGATATTATTAAAACCCAAGAAAAAATTATTGATTTAATCCATCAAATTCAAAAAAGTTCTTTTGAACCAAAATCATCGCCTCTATGCAATTGGTGTGGTTATCGTCCTTTATGTCCCTTATGGCGACACCTTTATGAAGATACCCTCGCTAAAGAACTCAACGGTATTAATATCGAACAAAAAATTGATGAGTATTTTAAACTGCGGGAAGAAAAAGAAAAATTGGATAGCCAACTTAAAGAATTAAAAAATATTATTGAACTTTATAGCCGCCAAAAAGGATTAAAAAGAGTTTTCGGTAATAATGGTTCTTTTAACCAAGAAGTTAATCATAAAATATCTTTTGATAAAAATAAACTTAAAGAAATATTAGAACCTTTGGGTAAATGGGATGAAATTTTAGCGATTGACCCTAAAAAATTACAAAAAGTAATGAAAGAGATCCCTCCGGAATTAAGAGAAGAAATAGAGAAAATAAAGAAAATAGAAAAATCTTATCAATACTTAGAAGCTGATAATAAAAGCAAAAAGGATTGGGAAGAAGAATTGCACTAAAAGCACTTCTCAATTCTCCCGCCTGCGCCCAGGCTTCGGCGGGCAGACAATTTGCAATAAATTTTTGTAAAATTGTAAATTAAAGAATTAATCGCATTTGGTGTTATAAACATATCCCTTGGCTTCCGCTTCTTCTTTTGTCGCAAAGTAGATTTTATTTTTCTCGCTTAAATTTTCAGCTAAAGCACAATCAATTGGATAATAATACTTACCTTTGGAACTCGCCACATATTGGTATCCTGTTTGTTTGTTCTGACTGATTGTAGTATTAGTATTAATTATTAATTCCTTATCAATAATCAGGGCAGGCCGATTAATAATATGGCCACCTTTAATAAATCCCAAAGAAAAACCCAAACTAAATAGTAAGAGGGACTCTATTGTTAATAAAATAAAAAATCTTCTCTCCTTTACAAAAGAAAAGATTTTTGATAAGATATTGCGGTGGGGTTTCATATTTGTTTAAAATTTAAAATTGACAACTTTGTTGTCATCCTCGTGTAAACGGGGATCAGAGATTCCCATCTTCATGGGAATGACAAATAACATTAAAATTTTTTGAACATGGCACATACAAAAGCTGGAGGTTCTACTAAATTAGGTAGAGATTCTGAAGCAAAACGTTTGGGTATTAAAGCTTTTGATGGACAAATAGTAAAAGCTGGCAATATTTTAATAAGACAACGAGGAACTAAGTGGTATCCTGGTTTAAATACAAGAATTGGTGCTGATGACACTATTTACAGTTTAATTGATGGCAAAGTACAGTTCTCTACTAAAAAGAAAAAGGATTTTACCGGTAAAAAGAAAATTATTTCTGTAATCAATGTTCTCTCAATCAAGGCTAAAGAGAAGTAATTCTAATTTTCACCATCGCTTCAACCTGAGGATGAAGCAATAACTTAACTTCGTAAAGCCCTTCGTGTTTCAAGGGCTTTTCTAATAATACCTGCGATGCTTTTAATTGAATGTCTCTTTGTTTTAATTTCGTCACTATTTTGGTTTTATTTACCGAGTCAAAGGATTCTTTGCCTTGCTCGCTAAATTTTAGAGGTATCTCTAAAATAATTTTCTCGATTTGTTTCTTTAATTCCTGAGCGGTTAAAAGTTTCTTATCTTCTTCGGATTTTATTTTTGTGACTTGCTGTTCATGTTCTTTAATAACTTCGACGGTAGCTAATTTAGCTAAGTGTTTAGGAAATAAAAAATTTCTGGCATAACCATCAGCTACGTTTTTTATCTCGCCGCGAGAACCTAATCCAATTACATCCTGTAAAAGAAGAACTTTCATAATTCTTTTTGTAATTCATTAATTGCTGCTTGCAATTGTTTATCAGTATTTATATTCAGCTGGCCATAAGTAAATAATTCTTTTTCGCTTGCAATTTCAACATCAGGGGTTAAGCCATTGCCTTCAATAAGAGTGCCATTAGGCGTTAACCATTTAGCAATAGTAATTTTAACACTACCGTCCTCTTTTAAATTAACTAATTCTTGAACCGAGCCCTTACCAAATGTTTTAGTACCAATTAATTTAATATTACGGTTGTCACGTAAGGCTCCGGCTAATATTTCAGAAGCAGAAGCTGTTCCTTCATTAACTAAAACCACGGTAGGAATATCTTTTAAAGCAGCGTTACCAGTAGCTCTTGTTATTTTAATATCCTCATTTCCAAAATCTTCTTTTAAAATGATAGAACCTCGAGGCAAGAACCAACCACTAATATTAACTACTGATTCTAAATAACCGCCAGGATTGTTGCGTAAATCAAGGATTAATCCGCGAGGACGATTGGCTATAATCTGTAAAACTGTTTGATAAAAATCAAAACTTACTGATTGATTAAAACTATAAATTTTTAGATAAGCAATTTGATTATCCAGCATTTGCCATTTTAAAGAAGGAATAGTAATTTTTTCTCGAATTAAAGTAATTTCTCTTGCTTCATTCCAATCAGGACGGAAAATTGTTAAAACAACTGAAGTACCTTGGGGCCCACGAATAAGATTAGCTGCTTCTTGACTGCTAATTTTAGTAGCATCTTTTCCGTCTATTTTTAAAATAACATCATTAGGTTTTAAACCAGCTTTCTCGGCAGGAGTATCTGGTAAAGGAGATATAATAACAATACTATTATCTTTACGGCTGATTTCCATACCTACGCCAAAAAATTCTCCGGTTAATTCTTGAGATAAAGCTTCATTTTCTTCTGAATTGAGATATTCTGAATACGGATCACCTAAAGAATCTACTAATCCTTTCGCAGCTCCTTCAATCATCGTTTTGGTATCAAGATTATCACGGTTAACATACTTTTCTAAAATAACACGCCACGTTTCCCATAAAACACCCATATCTCCTGGAGGTAAATCAGCTGGCTTCTCTCTATTAATAATTTTTTCAAAAGGCAAAGGTAAATTAGTTTGCCAACCCAATTTTGTACCCGCCAAAAAACCAATGGCCCAAACACCAATGATAATCATTACCGCTAAAACAATAGTAATTATTTTCTTCCAGTTTTTCATAAAGATATTCTATCAGATTTTTCAAAATATGGCAAAAAATTTAAAAATACGTTAAAATGAGTTAAAATAATAAAGTTATGGAATTACTGCGCCTTTTTATTGCTATTAAACTACCTCAAGATTTTACTAAGAAATTAATTAATTATCAAATTTTTCTCAATAACCCTATTTTTAAACTTACAACGAGCCAAAATCTGCATTTGACCCTTCTTTTTTTAGGCGATATACCCAAAACACAAATTCCTAATTTAAAACATATAATTCAGCAAAATATTGTTAATTTCAAACCTGCGCCTATTATTTTTAAAACAATTAGTTATGGTCCCTACCCTCAAGTACCGCGGCTGGTGTGGCTTACTGGGACTACTTCCGAAAGCTATAATAATTTGAAAAAAACAATAAGTGAACAAATCACCCGAGAATTAAGTTTAGATAAGTTTAATGATCTTTATGATTTTATTCCTCACATTACTTTGGCTCGCTTAAAAAATAATATTCACCAACCCCTTCCCGAACTGCCTCACCATGATATTTTTAATAATTATTCCTTCACCCCAAATAGAATTTGGTTAGAACAAAGCATTCTTAAAAAGGAGGGGCCCCAATATATTGATTTAGAAGAATTTAATTTATGACTGCCAATAAAGAAATCGCTAATATTTTAAGAAATATTAGTAAATTATTAGAAATTAATAGTGTTCCTTTTAAACCCAAGGCTTATCTTAAAGCAGCTCAATCTTTGGAAAATTTACCAGAAGAAATTAGTGTTATTTATAAAAATGGCGGGCTTAAAGCTTTAGAAAAAATTCCTGGCGTAGGTAAAAGTATTGCTGCTAAAATAGCCGAGTATTTGAAAAAGAAAAAAATCAAATATTACGAAGAATTAAAACAAAAAACTGCTATTAGACAAATTGTTACCTATTATTTTGAAACTAAAGGCATTAGTTTAGAACAATTAAAAAGAGATAGCCGCAAACAAAAAATAATTTATTCTAGATTTACCAAACCAGCGAAAGAACTTTTAGAGTTATCTGGTTCGTTAGAAAAAGCCAAAGAAGCCATTCAAAAAGTAGCCACTTGGGCTAATTCCAGAAATTTGGATTACGCTATCGAAACCGTATTCAAAAAATGGCTGGAATTAGATAGATTAAAACCAAAAGAAATTGTCAAAAAACCTTATTATCGTAATAACCCCATGGTTTGGTCAGAAACTAGAAAAAAATGGTATGTTATTAACGATGATGGTGAATGGTTAGAATTTGCTGGCAAATCACAAGATATTGAATGGCGAATAATTAAATAAGCGGAAAAGATATGGAAATTCTTACCGGCGAAAAAAATCCTCTTTTGAGGCAAAAAAGTAAACCTGTGGAGCACTTTACCAAAGAAGTGCGCGATTTAATTTCCCAAATGAAAATAATTATGGAAAAATCTAACGGCGTTGGTTTAGCAGCTCCTCAAATTGGAATTCCTCTCCGAGTTATTACTTGCGAAATTGATGATAAATTTTATGCTTTTATTAATCCCGAGATAATCAAAACATCAGGAAAAAATATCAGCATGGAAGAAGGATGTTTAAGTTTACCTGATACTTATGGCGAAGTTATCCGGCCAGAAAAAATTGCTTTCAGGGCACTAAATGCTGATGGTAAAAAAATAAAAATAAAAGCTTTTGGTTTACTGTCCCGAGTAATTCAACACGAAATCGACCATTTAGATGGAATTCTTTTTATCGATAAAGCAAAAAATATTATAAAAGATACAGCCCAACACAGAATTAATAT
>JAAZNP010000062.1 GCA_012798235.1 Parcubacteria group bacterium | reverse complement strand
CGGTAATGTTCAAACATTTCTCTACGCCCTCCTCGAGGAGGCAAAAGCAAATAATATTGATTTAAAAATCAAATGGGCCTATCGTTCGTTTTGGGAACAATATAACATTAAAACTACTGACCTCATGACTTATGGTACAGGAGCTAATAAATTTGTGGCTGATCAAGGTTATTCAGAGCATCAATTAGGAACCACGGTTGATTTTGTAACCAGCGAATTTAATGGCAACTCTTCTTCATTCTATAAATCCAAAGCTTATCACTGGCTTTTAGAGAATGCATATAAATATGGCTTTATTTTATCCTATCCGGAAAACAATAGTTATTATATTTTTGAACCCTGGCATTGGCGCTTTGTGGGAATTAAATTAGCCACCAAGCTTCATGAGGAAAATAAATATTTTTATGATTTAGACCAGCGGGATATTGACCAATATCTAATTTATATCTTTGATTGGTAAACGAAATAATTACTGTAAATTTAAAAAGCCTCTCTTAATGAGGCTTTTTTATTAATTATACTTATACGTGGTTCACGGCTCCGCGGGCAGGATTCGGACCTGCAACCCACTGGTTAACAGCCAGTCGCTCTACCGTTGAGCTACCGCGGAATATTAAATTATCAAAGATATATTATCTTACTAAAAAATAAAAGTAAAATCAATAAATTCTATTAACTTTTTTCTCGAAAACCATCTCTATCTTTATCATTAGTAATTAATTGACGGTTAAGGTAATAATCTGGTTTTAACACCCCTTTTTGTTTAGAAATATAATTTTTATCTTCGAAAAAAATATTAGGATAGAGTTGGATAATTTTATCTCGGAAATTATTAGCGGTTTGTCGAATTTTTGGGGGTATATTCAAATCCAGATGCTGCATTTCAGAAATTTGATTATTAATATTTTTGATAAAATAAACAAATAAAATTTTCTCGAAATCAGAAATCTGAGAAATATCATTACTAATTTCTGATAAATGCTCCTCAACTTTTTCGTAACCTAAAAGTAAATCAAAAATTGGAATATTTTTAACAGCATTGCCCTTAATATATTTTTTGCCTTCGGAATTTTCCGCTAAAATTAAGCCATATTTTATCCGAGCGCCACCATCTTGATTCTTTTTTAATGTCTTCATTTTTTTTCTTTCGGCATAAGCACCAAAATAAGAACCACCTTCATCTAAAGTACAAACTATATTGCCAGTATGTTTATCAAAGATAATCGTGTCAACACCATTATCAACATCATCATAACGAGCTGAACGAACAACAATAAAATCATCCTTCAAAAATTTATATAACGTAGTGGCTGTTAAAAGTTCAAATTTTTCGCCATTAATCTCCTGCTGGACTTTCTCCTCTAAATTTTCAGAATTAACCTGGGTTAAAAATTTTTCTTCTAACTGACGAATTGTTTCTTTAGTTCCTTCAACTTCTTCTGGTTTAAAGATTTGATTGGCCGAATATTCTTCCATATCAAGACGACAGGTTTTAATATCTATAGGCAATTCAGGATTTTCTGTTTTTTGATATTTAGCTATAGTTGACGTTAAATCACGTAATTTCCCTAAGTCATTATCCTTATTTTCTTTTTGCTGTTTTAAATTAAAAAAATCTTCTTTAATAGAGTTATTTTCGAAACCCTTTTGAAGTAATTGTTCGGTGCTCATATTGTTTTTAAAAATTTTAGCATAAAATTAGAAAAAAGAAAAATAAAAAGCCCCGTGATCGAACGGGGCACGCAATGAATGTTAATCTATGCCAAGAAGCCATGTCAAAATAACAGATTTTGTCTCAACAATATATATAATTTCTTTAGCACCGAGGGCTTGAGCGAAATACCGAATAGGAATAAAGGTTCTACCATTCTCTATAAAGGGTGCGATATCCATCCTATGTTTTTCTTTGTTCAAAAGGTAAATTCGAGAACCAATTCTATATTCAAAATGAATATTATTAGGACTCTTTAAAACTACAGTTTTTGTCTCCTCTATCCAAGTAATTGTAATTCCAAAATTCTCAAGATCGCGAACAGCAATACAAAAGCGATCATTTTTTATAATAGGAGCTGCGATAAGATTAATCATTGATAATCTTTTTCCTAATGAATCTGTAGTTTCTATAACTGCCTGTTTGTTTTGGACTTGAAAACTAAAAGATTTATATGAATTTTCAGCTTTTACTACTTTGGGTAGAAACAAAACAGCCAAAATAATGATAGCGATTATGATTATAATAAGCATAATCGCTAACCATCGTTGAATACCCTCTCCTTCTTTCATTTCAAACCTCCTTCTCTTTTTTATTTTAAAAGGTTATCGTAATAACCTTTAATTTCAAAGTACAGTTATTTATAGCATAACATATTTACAATAATTTAGCAAGGGGTAAGGGTGGCCCTGAACCACGTTGGGTTCAGGGCCGTGAACCCTTTGTGGTTCACGGCTGCGGGACCTGGACTCGAACCAGGATACCATGCTCCAGAGGCATGTGTCCTACCATTAGACGATCCCGCAAAAATAAAACAAAAATAAAATAATTAAATCAACTCCTCGCTGATAAATAATTCTAAAGGTAAAGTCGGAACTGGGGAGGTTTTTAATTGCCATTGAACCTCAGTTAATTTTCGTAACAATCTTTCCAAAACATTGGTTTCCCAATTTTGCGCTTGTTTAAATAAAACCGTTAATTCTTCTTGGGTTAATTCTCTTTCTAATATCTCAGCTAATCCGGGAGAAATTTTCAGGAGCAATAATTTGCGTAAATAATCAAGCACTTCTTTGTTAAAAATTTCTAAATCATAACCATCATCATAGATTTTGTTGATGTATTCTATAGCTTTTACTTTATCTTTTTTATTTAAAATATCAATAAATCTTTTGATTTTTTCTAAATTAATCGCTCCGACTAAAGTCTCAATAGATTCTTTAGTAATATTTTGATTAGTAACAATAGAAATTTGGCCTAATAACGATTCAGCATCACGTAATCCCCCTTCAGAATATAAAGCAATTAAACGCAAAGCTTCTTCTTCAAACTTAATATTTTCTTGATGACAAATATATTTTAAACGACCAATAATATCATCGAGGGCTAATTTTTTAAAATCATAACGTTCCACCCGAGATAAAATAGTAGCTGGCAATTTTTCTGGTTCAGTGGTAGCTAAAATAAAGATAATATAAGGGGGTGGTTCTTCTAAAGTTTTAAGTAATGCATTAAATGCATCTTTAGTTAATTGGTGAGCCTCATCAATAATAAAAATTTTATATTTTGATTTTAGGGGCGGGAATTTAACATTTTCCCTTAAGGCTCTAATATCTTCGATGCCCCGGTTAGAAGCAGCATCTATTTCAATTAGATCGATGGCCCGTCCTTCATTAATCTCCTGGCAAGATCCACATTTATTACACGGCTCAAACTCATTAGTTTTACGATTTTCGCAATTCAAAGCTTTAGCCATTAATCTCGCCACGCTAGTTTTTCCTGTTCCTCGAGGACCAGCAAATAAATAAGCGTGAGAAATTTGATTCTGTTTTAAAGCATTAGCTAAAGTTTTAATCGTATTTTTTTGATTAATGACTTCAGCAAAAGATTGCGGGCGATATTTGCGATAAAAAACTAATTGGGGCATAGGTTAGAATCTAGAATCTAGAATTAAGAATAATCATATTTTAGCAAAAAAGGAAGAAAATCACAAATTACTGGACAAAAAATGAAAGATATGGTATAAATAAACATAGTATTTTGAAATCTAAATAAAAGGAGGTTGATTAACATGATAAAAAACATCAGCGTGGTGACTCGCGCATTTGGCTATTGCCCCAAATGCAGGGCAAATAAGGAGATGGAAATTCTGGAGATAGAAAAATGCGGCGTTGTTGCCAGGTGCACTAAATGCGGCACAGTTTATTTAATGGCGATAGATATAGAGCAATATTTTAAAAATTATCGAAAGAAAGATCAAGGAGGTAAGGATGAAAGAAAAAAAGAAAACATTAAGGCAATGGAGTGAGGAGGAGTTAGGACAATTATGCAAAGAGATGGAAACAAAACCAGTTCCCGATATTGTACAGGAAATGCAAACTAATAATTTCTGGATCAAAACTATTTGGTTCTTGGAATGGGTTTCTGCGCCTAAACAATACTATTTTATCAAGAAAATGAATAAAATTATTTGTAAACGAAAAATAAAGATTGATCTATTAAGCAAACTTAAAGAATTCGCACTGAAAAATAAAGTGCGAATAGTAATTCCTGATTAAAAAGGAGGTGAATAATGAATACACAAGAGTTTTACGAAAAAAAAGAAGAATTGGCTAACGAGCTGCTTTATGGGTCGCCTATAGATATAGATTTGCATATTAGAGTTGCAACTTTCCTAAATGAACTGAAGCCAGAATACTGGTATATCTTTAAGGGAGAAGAATATCGATTTTTAGAATTACTAACACAGGCTTTTCTAGACCAAGCTGATTCTGATAGAACTCTGTATATTAAATTAATGATGAAAACTTGCCCTTCTGAATTAAAAAAAGAGGTTATCTCAAAGATAAAAATGTTTTCACTTATTCCGTATGTATATAATGGGCTGACATAAGTCAGCCCTTTTTTAATAATATTTTCTAATTTCCTCTTCAATTTCAGTTCTTAAACGGCTATATTTTTGATGAGATAATTTTTCCAATTGATGGGCCCAATCTAAATTAGATTTAATTGGTTTTAATAAACGCATATTAAAGGGTCGAGCTACTTGGCCATTAATCAGTAATTTAATGTAAGCATTGAAATTATCGAGATTAATAACATCAGCGGCCGAAAATACTGGCGCAAAATATTTACTCAAAATATCGGCATCTTCATTTCCTACACGAAAAGAAATAATGGTACCCACATTACCGAAAACTGCTTTTAGAATTTCTTCTTTTAATTGGCCTAAATACTGATGGCCGACAAACAAATTTAAACGATATTTGCGCGCTTCAGAGAAAATAGTTGCAATAGAATCTGTGGTTACATTTTGGAATTCATCAATATAAAGATAAAAATCTTTACGTTGGTCTTCGGCTATATCCTGACGCGAAAAGGCAGCCATGGTTAATTTAGCAACTAATAGCATTCCCATTAAATAACTATTCACATCTCCTAAAATTCCTTTGGCTAAATTCACAACTAAAATCTTGCCTTCATCCATTATTTTCCTAAAATCTAAAGTGGTTTTCTTTTGGTTAACAATAGGCCGAACTAAATCATTGGCCAAAAAAGGAGTCAGTTTAGAAACTATATAGGCTGACATTTGAGGCAAAGCCCATTCCCCTTTCAATTGCACAGCCTGCTTTTCCCAAAAAGCTTTTACCATTGGGTCAGGCGTTCGCGATAACAATCCATTTCTGAATTCTTCATCTTGAAAAACGCGTACCACGTCACTTAAAGTATAAATATTTTCTTTATCATCTAATAGTAAATGAAGTGAATAACGAAAATACTGTTCAAATAGTGGGCCACCGGTTAATTTTAAATCATAAAGTTTATCAACAATTTCTAATAATTCGTTGATGACAAAAGTTTTTTGAAAAGTATAACGATTATCCCAATCTAACATATTTAATCCCATCGCATATTGAGTATCACCCGGATTGAAATAAATAACATCATTTTGACGCGATTCAGGAATTAAACCTAAAATTTCCAGAGCAGCATCACCATGGGGGTCAATAAAAGCGCCACCTTTGCCTTGCTCGATATCTTGAATAAAGCAAGATTTTAATAAAGTAGTTTTACCAGTACCAGTTTGACCAACGGTATAAACATGGCGACGACGATCTTCATCTCTTATTTTTACTTGTTTTTCATTGCCTTCAAAAATACTGGTACCCAAAATAATACCCTCTTGCGGCAAATTTAATGGTGGTGGCGCCGAACGGGCTTTTAGCCATTTAATGCGGGGGTTATCAATATGAGGATAGGGTAAATGGAAAATAGTAGCAATTTCTGCGCTATTAAGATTTAAGATTTGATTCCCTCGGAAATGGCGAAACGAAAAATCATAAACTAATTGCTTTAATTTAGGGCCTCTCGTAATTTTAGTAATCTCTAAATCATTACCCACAGGATTATAAAAAGCATTAAAGGCTTCTTTAAGATGAGAGAAAAGTTCCTCAGCTCGTGTTTGAGTTTTTGCTGAAACAACAAAACGGATATTAACCTCAAATAAAGGATGTTGCGCTTTGTTTTCAACTAATTTGACCATTATTTCGTCAACTATCTTTGGTTTTTCTTTTTCTTTATTTTTATCTTCTTCTTTTTGCAATTGTTTTTTAAAGGAATCCTGGATAATTGTTTTAGGAGCAGCCAAAGCTTCATCTAAGCTCTTGCCTTCTAATAATCCTTTTTTAACACTATTTAAAATTTTATCTTTTTTTGTCTTGTCGGCTTTAAAAATTATTTGTAGCCCCATGCCTTCTTCTACTGCTGTTTTGGAAAAAGCATTAATTAGAGTAATTCCTGGATCTTCTTTTGAGTCATAAAAATCTTTTAACGGTAAAACAAAACTTCGTTTTAATTTTAAAATGCCCCCCAACGCAATACCTTGGGGAGAAAAAACAGTATAATCATTAACCGCCTCGATTTGAGCGCTAGGAAAAAGCGAAGAAACAGTTTTCACAAAAAGGTCGGCATCAGTACGATTAACGGCAAAATAAAAACGGATTTCATCAGAATTGTAAGGATTAACTAATTCCAAAACAATATTCTTATTATAATGGCTGAATTTATCTATTAACTGTTCAAAAGGAGTAAGAAAATCTTTGATTTCTTTTCTTTTTTCATCATCGGAAGCAAATTCTCGTGGTACGCTAACTAAAAATAAACGATAATTAAAACTGGTTTTTAATTCTAATTTAAAATTTTTCTTTTTTAATAAGAAATATAAAATAGTTCCCAAAATAATACCCCCAATAATGATAATTAAAAATAATGAATCTGACATTAAATTATATTTTTCTTTTTGAACTCCTCAAAATATTTATCTACTAAAGTATCATGTAATTTATCAATTAAATAAGCATTGCCGGTTTTTAAAGCCATGGTTACGGCTTTAGGAATGTTTTCAGTTAGGGCAATGTTAACTAATTCTTCGACTATTTTTTGGGATGCCTGAACATCAATATTTTCTGACGATACTGTTACCGGGGCAGGAGTAGTTGGAGTAGGAATAGATTTTTGTATTTCTGCTGTGGGAGGATAATTTTTTAATGATTCTTCTATTTTTTCGGTGATGGTTTCGCTAATTAATTCTTTATCCTCGGGTATAGGCAAACCTTCCTGGGCTAATTGCTCTTTTTTTAAAAATACTCTTTCTTTTATAAAATCAGTTTCTGAATTTACCATATTTTTTCTCTTTAATTATACCATTATTTAAGATAATAATAAACCCGCGGTAAATAGCGGCAATCAATATATTTTAATTGTGCTTCTTTATTTTTAAGTTCGCCGGAGAATAAACCATTAAGAATTTGGACAATATTATCTAAATCACTATTAAAGTTAATCAGCAAATACCAATCATTATTAGATATAATTTTAATAGTAGAGGCACGTGGACTTTCTAATTCAATTAGTTTAACGCTTAAAGGGCTGTTTTCTTTATTAGCGGCCAGAAAAATATTATTTAAAATAGTTAAATCATCTGGAGTAAATAAAGAGGCACCGAGCGTGGGAGTAAAGTTTTGAATAAAAATAGTGTTGATCAAACTACCAGAGGTTTGAGGCGCTTCTCTAAAAAGAATCCCTTCTTTATCCATAAAAAAACATTCATTTTCCTTACGGCAAACTAAATAAGAAATTTCACGAGGGACTACATTAATAACTAAATTATTATGTTGCACATTTAATTTAGAGGTAACCAAAGCAAATTCCGGATATTTGTTCATCAAAGTAGCAGCTAATTCTTTATTGGAGAAAAACAGCATATTATTATGGCCAATGTTTATTTGCAAATAACGGGTTAAAATTTGTTCTAACCAAGGCGGTACAAATTTTTGATTCTTGTGAATAAAATAATTATCGACATCCTGTTCTATTTTTTTAACATTATCAAGGCCACGAATCTCTATATTTTTAATCTGAAAAAAATTAGATAAAAAAACAAACCAGTAGAGGGTAAGAAGGAAAAGAACACAAAAAATAATAATACTCGCCACTAAAAAATGGTGCCAATGAATTTTGGTTAAGTGTT
>JAAZNP010000061.1 GCA_012798235.1 Parcubacteria group bacterium | reverse complement strand
TTAGGCAAAAAAGCGTATGAAATGTATTTAAAAATTAGACCTTATTGTTATTCAAAAAAATAATTTATTTAAAATAAGTACTCAAAGCTTCTTCGGCAGCTGCTTGTTCAGCTTCTTGCTTGGACGCGCCGCGACCTTTTGCGATTAACTTATCATTTAGAAACAATCCGATCTCAAAAATTTTAGCATGATCTGGTCCAGACTGATTTAAAACGTTATAGCTCGGAGTTATAGATGTTTTTTCTTGAGCCAGTTCCTGAAAATGGCTTTTGGCGTCTTTATATAATTCCTTTTCTAGGATTTCCGATAAATATATCACTAAGTTGCTCAAAATAAATTTTTTAGCAACATTATATCCTTGATCTAAATATATTGCGCCAATTAAGGCTTCTAATGCATTTGCAAGAATTATTTCCCTAGCTTTACCTAGAGACTTGCTTTCACCCCTAGATAATAGCAAATGGTCATTAAGGCCAATTTTTTTAGAGACTTCCGCCAGTTTCTTACCTTTGACTAATGCAGACCGCCAGTTTGTTAATTCTCCTTCAGGATTTGGATAATTGATATATAAATACTCAGTAATTATGAGTTCTAAAACAGCATCACCCAAAAACTCTAGTCTCTCATTATGGGTGAGACCGAGATTGGGATTTTCATTTAGATATGAACGGTGCACAAAAACCTGCTTTAATAAATCTTTGTTTTTAAACCGAATGTTAATTTTCTGCTCAATATCGCTTGAGTTATTTACATTTTTCATCATTTTCGTCTCTAACTAAATCCAGAAAGCTTAGATCTTCCATATTTTTGGATTCTATTAATTTTTTATATCGGGGATCTTTTCTAAAAAGCGTGCCTAATACACCATTAATAAATTTAAAAGACGAATCGCTGCCATATGATTTTGCTAATTCTACGGCCTCATTTATTACTACTTTGGGAGGCACGTCCTTATTAAAAGTCAATTCATAGATAGCAATTCTTAAAATTGTTTTGTCAATTATCGCAATTTGCTCTAATGGCCACTCTGGCGCGGCATCGGTAATTATCTTATCGATTTTGTCAATGTTCTTTATTACACCATCGACCGTTTCAATAATAAAATTTTTATCGCAATCTTCTTTAAAATTGGCTATATTTCTTTGCAGAATATCGTTTATAGAACTACCTTGCCGAAAATCCCATTCATACATTGATTGCATTATTATAATACGCGAAAGATGACGATTGGGCATTTTATCCTTTATTAATTATTTTTTTAGATTAATAACTTGCTCACCTTTATAAGTACCGCAATTAACACAAACATGATGCGACAGAACTTTTGCCTTGCATTTTGGACAACTGCCAAGTTTTTGATTGCTTAATGCTAGGTGGCTGCGTCTATTTCCACTACGCGTAGAAGTCATTCTCTTTTTTGGATTTGCCATTTCTATCTCCTAATTAATTATTTGTTATTATTATACTACAATATTTAATATTTTACCAGGTATGTAGATGGTTTTTTTAATTTTCGCAGCAATATATTTTTTAACATTGCTATCTTTCAAAGCAATTTCTATAATTTCTTTTTCTTCTATTGAT
>JAAZNP010000060.1 GCA_012798235.1 Parcubacteria group bacterium | reverse complement strand
GAACTAATTAAAAAGAATATATCTGGTAAAAGCTTTGTTTTAGACTCAGAGGTTGTAGGATTCGATAGGAAAACTAAAAAATATCTTCCCTTCGAGGCTATAAGCCAGAGAATAAGAAGAAAGTATGAAATAGCAAGATTAGTTGAGATAGAGAAGAAAAAATATCCTCATTTAAATATTGGGGCTCCTTCTATTAAGAAACGTAAAACTTTTTGTGGGTGGCCATTCTTTGGTATTTTTATTACAGTCGATGGTTTTATTACCCCTTGTTGTATTAGAATGAATCCAGAAGTATTTAATTTCGGCAATATTTATCAAGATGATTTTAATACAATATGGAACGGAGAAAAATATAAAAAATTCAGAAAATCAATGATTCGTAATTTACCAAACAATATATGCGATAATTGTCCTAATTAATATAAATACTATTTTATGCATTCTCTAAAAGACAAAATAGCCGCGATAGTTGTTACCTATAATAGGAAAGAATTATTACAAAAATGCTTAGATGGTTTATTAAGCCAAACAAGACCATTAGATTCTATCATTATTATAGATAACGCTTCTACAGATGGCACCGAAGAATTACTGGAAGATAAAGGTTATTTAACTAATCCGATAATTGATTATGTCAAAATGTTAACTAACACAGGTGGTTCAGGCGGTTTTCATGAAGGAGTAAAACGAGGATACAGCAAAGGATATGATTGGTTATGGTTAATGGACGATGATGTTATGCCTGAGAATAATTGTTTAGAAGTATTATTATCAAATATTGATACTATTTATAAAATAAAAAAAATGAAACCATGGGTAGTTGTTCCTACAAGAAGTTATTTAGATCAAAATAAATTAAGTGAACCGGTTGTAGAAAAATATAATTTAAATAATCCTTTTCATTCTCTTGTTCAGAATACAATTTCTGAAAATCATATCAACGAAGAGTATTTCCAAATTGAAGGGTTTGCATTCGAGGGTCCACTTATAAATAAAGAATGTATTGCTCGAATAGGATATCCAGATAAAAGATTTTTTATTTGGGGTGATGATACAGATTATTGTTTGAGAATAAGGAAAGCTGGTGGTATCATTTTTTATATTCCTAAAGCAAAACTTATAAGATTAAGAATACCAAGCAATGTTAATATTTTGACAAAAGAACAGTTAATAATTTTATACCGGAATGCAATTTATTTAAATTTGAAATATGGATCAATATTTGTAAAAATATTAAGGCCCTTATTTACTGTTCTAAAATTTATTAGTATAAATGTTATTAAGGGGCAGATTAAAAAAGTCCCAAATGTATTTATCTCTTTATTTTTTGCCTACAAAAGGTATTTTGAAGAATATAATTACTTTTCTTAATAAAATTATGGGCTTGCAAGAAATTTTTGAAAAACAATACAGTCAAAAGAAGTTAATAAATATTTCTACTCATTCTTTTTTAAGGAGTAAGTTTAAAAAATATGATATTCATAGAGAAGATGTAGCTATTTCCTTATTAGAAAAAGGAAATAATTTACTTGATATTGGCTGCGGAGAAGGGTTACTTTTGTTAAAAGCAAGGAATAAATATACAAATTTATATGGAATAGATATCGTTCCTTCTAGGATAGAGGTTGCCAGAGATAATGCTACAAAAGAAAGAATAGAAACTAGAGTTATTTTAAAGATTAGTGATATCAATGGAGGGTTGGATTTTGAAGATAATTTTTTTGATGCCGTAACTATAATAGAAATATTATAATAACTATAGATTTATAATATGAAAATTGTTCATGTAGTAGATTATTTTCAGCCTACTTTGGGTTATCAAGAAGTATTTTTAGCTAAAGAACAAGCTAAACTTGGACATGAAGTTATAGTGGTAACATCTAATAGATATGCCCCAGTTCTTTATGTTAATAAAGCAGCTGAATCGATCCTCGGTAGCAGAATTAGAAGGTCAGGTTTTTTCATTGAGGAGGACATAAAAGTTTGGCGTTTAAAAACTTTATTTGAATTTAGTAGTAGAGTATGGATGATAGGACTAGCAAAGAAAATTCTAGAATTAAAACCAGATGTAATTAATATTGATGGCGTAAATACAATATCTGCATTAAGGATATCATGGTTAAAATTACATAATAAAAAATTTAGAAATATTAGATTGATAATTGATGATCATTTAAATCCAGAAGGAAGTATGAGTAAATTAAAATTTATGTATCCCTTACTAAAACACACTACGTTGAAATTAGTTAATCAGGCAGTTGATTCTTTTATAGCTGTATCGGAAACAACTAGAGAGTTTATGTTTCAGAATTATGGTATCTCATTTGATAGAATTAAAATAATACCATTAGGAGCTGATACTTCGTTATTTAAATATGATTCTTTAGCTAGGCAAGAAATAAGAAACAAATTAAAAATTACTAAAAATGATGTAGTATATATTTATACAGGCAAGATTATTCCTTTTAAATATTTAGAGATTTTAATAGAATCAGCTTTTGAATTAATGAAAAAATATAAGAATATAAAAGTGCTTTTTGTAGGGTATAGTGATCAGCAATATGAAAATCAATTAAGAAGTATAATAAAATTAAAAAATCTAGAAGAATGTTTTATTTGGCAAAAAGCAGTTCCCAATAAAGAGTTATATAAATATTTTTCCGCTGCCGATGTTGCTGTCTGGCCTCATTTGCATACGAATAGTATTCTTGAGGCAATGGCTTGCGGATTGCCTGTAATAGTTTGTGACGAATCTCGTTCCTGTGAAGAGGTAAAATATAATAATGGCTTGATATATCGTGATTTAGACGTAAAAGATTTAAAAGAAAAAATGGAACAATTATATTTAAATGAAGACTTAAGAAAAGAATTAGGAAATAATGCTCTGGAAATAGTTCAAAAGAGATATAATTGGTCTAATATTGCTAAAGAATTTATAAAAGAATATGAAAATAAATAACAACAAGTTTAAAGTAAGCTTAGTTATTTGCACAAAGGATAGACCAAATGATTTATCAGAATGTTTAGATTCTGTTTTACTTCAAACTGAACTACCAGATGAGGTAATTATTGTAGATAGTAGTAATAACGATGCTGCTTTTCAAATAGTTCAAAAACACAAAATCTCGAATCTGAAAAATATAAAAATTATATGTAAATATAGTAATATTCAAAGTTCTACACATCAACGTAATTTAGGGGTAGATTTAGCGACAGGTACAATAATTCATTTTTTGGATGATGATGTAATATTGGAACCAGATTATTTTGAAAAAATAAACGATATTTATAAAAAAGATAGGAATTGTGAAATAGGAGGAGTGGGTGGATTAATTATTCAAGCCAACAGAATCTCTGGAAAAAATTTTGTTGCAGATTTATTTAAAAGAATTTTTCTTTTAACTAATGATAATGGTTTAGGCAAAATGCTTCCATCTGGATGGGGAACTGTTCAATATCGAAGTAATACAACTAATATTGCGGAGACAGAAATTCTTCAGGGGTGTTGTTCTTATAGAAAAGAAGTTTTAAATGAATATAAATTTGATGAAAATTTAACAGGTGCAGCGATAAGAGAGGATTTAGATATTTCTTACAGAGTTTCTAGAAAATATAAATTAATTTATACTCCTTTTGCTAAGCTATATCATAAATCCAGTCCAGCAGGGAGAGAAAAAGAAAAATTGTATTATCAAAAATATACGTTTAATCACTATTATTTATTTAAAAAAAATATGAAACATTCAATGTTTAATATCCTTTGTTTTATTTGGTCCGATATAGGTTCTGTGATAGGTATAATATTGCTTTCTCTAAAAAAAGGATCTTTTGAGCCTATTAAAGGAGCATTAAATGGCTACATTCAAATATTTAAGGATTTGACTAGAAAATGAAGACTAAAATTAAAAAATTATTATTACAATATTGCTCTAATGCCTTTAATTATTTTTTTGTGAAAACAAAACTATACAATCCAGATGGCGTAAGAGTTTTATGCTATCATAATATTTCACTAGATAATGCAAAAGAAGATATTTTTACAGTTAGTTTAGAAGAATTTAAAAAGCAGATGCAATTTTTGTATAAGGAACGTTACTCTGTTTTTTCTATGGAAGAATTTTTAAATATTCATGATCTTAATAAAAAGTATCCGAAAAAATCTATTGTTTTAACTTTTGATGATGGATTTAAAAGTTTTTATAATTTGGTTTTACCAATACTTAGAAAATACAATTATCCGGCAACTATATTTATTACTACAGATTTTATAAATACAAACGAAACTTATATGACATGGGAAGAAGTGAAAAAATGTGCGAATGATAAATTAATAAATGTAGGAGGGCACGGAGTTTCTCATATTAAATTAACAGAAGTACCATTTGATATTACTTATAAAGAAATCATATATTCTAAAGAAATATTAGAAAATATACTACAAAAACAAATCAAGGTTTTTGCTTATCCTTATGGAGTTTATAATAATATGATACGAAATTTAGTACAAAAATTAGAATTTAAGGGAGCCTTTACTACAAAGTTTGGAATTAATTCATATACTACCGATCCATATTCTTTTAAAAGAATAACAATATTCAATTCCGATTTTCTCTCTGTTTTTAAGACGAAACTTGCCGGAGCATATGATTGGCGTGGGTGGCTTAATTTCTAAACATTCATTATTGATTCTTTATTTAATTTAGGTTAATATTAACGAGAAAATAAATATCATCATTATTTTATTATGAAAACAACAGATACTCATTTAATAATAGGTAAAGGAGAGATCGGAAAGGCCTTATATAACATTTTAAAACCTTATTATAAAGTATATATTCGGGACAAAGACGATGACTTAAATGGCACTTTTGACGTTCTTCACATTTGTTATCCTCCAATTAAAAATTTTATTAATATTACTAAATCTTATATAAAAAAATATAATCCTAAATTAGTTATACTTCATTCAACTGTTCCAGTTGGATATGCTAAAAAAGTTGGGGCAATCGCGGTGCATAGTCCAATACGGGGTAAGCACCCTCATCTAGAAAAAGGAATCAAAACATTTGTTAAATATTTTGGAGGGCCAAAGGCTAAAGAGGCTGCTAAGTATTTTTCTCAGATAGGTATAAAAACAAAAATTATGACAAATTCCGAAACAACTGAATTATTAAAAATTTTAGATACCACATACTATGGATGGAATATAGTTTTTGCAAAGGAAGTAAAAAGAATATGTGATAAATTGAAATTAGATTTTAATGAGGTTTATACAATACCAAATCAAGATTATAATGAAGGATATATAAAACTTAAAATGCCCCATGTCGTTCGACCTGTATTAAAACCCATGGAAGGGAAGATAGGGGGTCATTGTATTATACCCAATCTTTATTTGTTAAAGGATTGGCTTACAGATATTATTAAAGAGAGAAATAAAAAATATTAATAAGGAATACGAGAAAATTATTGAATGTTATTAAAAAAACCGCGTTTTACATCATTCCAACCAAAATTTAATACCTCTTGGAAGGATTTCTTTAACTTAATTGATAATTTATTAAAATAAATAATATGAAAATTTTGCTAACTGGCGGAGCGGGATTTATAGGCTCTCATTTGGTTGATAAATTGATAGCAGAAAAGCATAAAGTTATCATTATTGATAATTTATCTACCGGAAGAAAAGAAAATATAAATCCTCAAGCGAAATTTTATCGGTGTGATATCGCTTCTTTAAAAGCATCGGAAATAATAAAAAAAGAGAAACCCGAAGTTATTTCCCATTTCTTTTGGAGAAGAAAAGTTAAAGACTCCATCACAACATTAAATGATGACTTATGTATTTAAAAGACAAAATAAAAGATTTTTGGAATAAAAAACCATGCGGAACTTTGGGCACAATACCAGAGAAAATTGATTTAGAATATTTTTTAAAAATTAAAGAGCGCCGCTATAAATTAGAGCCATTTATTAAAAAAATAGCTCAATTTGAGAAATGGAGGAATAAAAGGGTTTTAGAAATTGGTTGTGGTATTGGAATCGATGGGCTAGAGTTTGTTAAAAACGGCGCTGATTATATTGGTATTGATATTTCAGAAAAATCATTAGAATTAGCTAAAACCTATTTTTCTTTAAATGGTCAAAAAGGACATTTATTATTATCAGATAGTGAGAATTTGCCTTTCGAGGATAATACTTTTGATTTAGTATATTCTTGGGGGGTTTTACATCATACTCCTGATACTCAAAAAGCTATTAATGAGATATATCGCGTTTTAAAGCCTAGAGGTCAAGCTATTATAATGCTTTATAACCGGCACTCTTTAGTGGCCTTGCAATTATATATCATATATGGATTGTTAAAATTAAGACCATTTATTAGTTTTCAAAAGCTATTTAGCGAACACCACGAAAGCCCAGGGACTAAAGCTTTTTCTAATAAGGAAATTAAATCAATGTTTAAAGAATTTAGAAATGTTGAAATTAAAAATATTTTAACCCCGTATGATTTTAGAATTCGCAAAAATACTTATTTACCAATCTGGTTTCGTAAATTTTTTTCTTCTCGACTTGGTTTTTTTACTGCGATTAACGCTTCAAAATAAAAATTAAATACACCTATGATGTTTTATATTGTTTTATACATTTGTTTAACCGTTAGCGGGCTGGTGCTAATGAAAAGCGGATTAGCGCAAACCCAATTATCGGGATTGGGAGAATTAATTAAAAATTTGCTCAATTTCAAATTTTTATTAATTCACTGGAAATATGTTCTAGGAATGATCTGCTATGCTACTAGTTTTTTAACTTGGATGTTTTTACTTTCCAAACAAGCCTTATCAATGATTTATCCTTTAACTGTGGGAATAATCTATGCCTTAATTATGATTTCTTCGGTGGTTTTCTTTCATGAACAATTCACTGTGTATAAGATTATAGGCGTAGTTTTAATTGGTTTGGGTATTCTCTTGCTATTAAAATGATAAAAAAATTACATTTTGATAGAAATTTTTGGATTAAATTTTGGGCTACTGGTGGTTTGGGTTATTATTTACCTTGGGAATGGTCCGGAATTTACGGTGCTTTTTTAGGATTAGGTTTATCATTGTTTCTCAATCCTTTATCAATGCTTTTAAAAGTTATTATTTCCTTAATACTGGTTATTATCGGCATTCCTTTATGCACCCGAGCGGAAAAACTTTTAAATCGCGGTATTGATCCAGCGGCTATTAATTTTGATGAAATTATTGGTGTGCAATTTTCTAATATTTGGTTTAATTTATTTCAAACTGTAAGCATCTTTCATTTTAATATCCCTTTATGGTTTTTATTGATTATCATTTACGGCATTTTTGATGTCTTAGAACCATTTCCAATTAAAAGAATCGAAAAATTAATAGGTGGTTGGGGTATAGTCATAGATGATTTAATGGCGGGAATTTATACTGTTATTATTCTGTCTTTATTATTATGATTCTTAGGATTTTAAAGATATTAATTAAAGTTGCTATAATTTCAATAGCAGTAGTTGTTTTTATTTTTTATTTAAAATTTCTTCTCAAACCCTATTGCTTAAAATTGGGCTATACTTTATGCGCTGCCATTGGGGAGGATTTTTTTGCTTTATATCAAGCCACTTATAATTTTTTTCATAATATTTTTATTTATGGAGAACAAGCGCAAACTATTTTGGTTACTCCGTATTTTGTAGTTTTTAAATATTTTCCAATAACACCTTTATTAATTGGTTGGCCATTTTTATTAATATCCTCTCAAGTGGAGTTAGCTTATCATAGTTATTTGCTATTTGTTCTTTTGTTTTATGTTTTGGGGTTTTATGCTATTTATTTAATCGCGAAAAAATTTCAAGTCGATAATTTAACTAAAGTGGGGATATGTTTTCTTTGGTTTACTTATTTTCCCATTCTTTCTGATTTAAGAATGGGACAATTTAATTTAATTGTTTCTTTATTTTTTCTGTTCTCTTTAGTATTTCTGGTTTATTCTAAAAACATATTAAGCGCCTTGAGTTGGATAATTTCTTTAGCTCTAAAACCCATTGCTTTACTGAACATTGGATATTATTTTAAAACAAAAAATAAAACAGCCCTTATTTTATTTTTATTATTTTTTGTAATTTTTACTATCGGTTATTTAGGCTATCATGGTTTATATTATCCCAAAGCATTTTCTGATTTTTTTAATTTAGTATTTTTAAGCGGTAATAGAACAGGTTGGCAAATACATTACCCAGACAATTTTTCTATTAATAGTTTTTTGGCAGAATTATTATATGATAAAAGCAAGGTTCTTTTTGTTTTAGCCAGCAAATTACACATTTTTCTTCTTTTTTCAGTATTTCTTCTTTTTAGTTTTAAACTTAAGTTTCAACAAGATATCAAAACAGATTTCTATTACTCTCTTTATGCTTTTACTACAATGATTATGTATCATAAAGAAGTTTGGGAAAGTTGGCTTTCTGTTTGGGTTATTATTGTCTCCTTACTTTTAATTTTAGCTAAAAACAAAAAAGAAAAAATATTTTTGTTTCTTAATGGTTTGATTTTAGGGACACCCAGTTTATTTTATTTTTATGAATTAAATCGCAGCGATTTTTGGAGATTTTTATTAATTTCTGAGAAATCTCTGCCTCAAATATTAATTTACGGTTATCTCCTTTATAAAATTTGTATTATAATAAGACAAAGCATTCAGCCTAAAGCGGATATATAAATTCTATTCTCTAAATTCTAATTTTATGATTGCGATTACTACTTCGCGTATTAAAAAAGCTATTTCGCGCCCCCAAGAAGCTTTGAAGTATATTTTTAATTATTTTAAGGGTCAGTGGCTGCGATGGAAACTAGAAAATAGAGTTTTAAAATTTATTTTTCAGAGCCAAAAGAGCAAAATTAATTTTGAAGCAACCAAAAGTGGAAATTTTTTTACTGATAATAAAGATTTTTTAACAGAAATAGCTAATCAGGATTTTATTATTCCCAGTGCTAATCGAATTTTAAATAATGAAATTGGTTTTTTAGGAATTAACCCTAAAATAGTAAAAAATATTAATTGGCATCAAGATATTAAATCTGGCTACATTTGGTCCGATGATTTTTATTTAAACTTAAGGGAGGCCTTAATCAAAGAATATAATAAGGGCCATGATATAAAAAATGTATGGGAATTGTCTCGCTTTCATTATTTGCTCCCTTTGGCTTTAGCTTATTATCAAAGTGGCGAAGAAAAATATTTAATTAAATGGCAGAATTTAATTTTAGATTGGATAAAAAATAACCCGGTTTATTACGGACCTAATTGGATTAATGCCATGGAAATAGCTATTCGCGCCTGCAACTGGATTTTTTCTTATAAAATAATTGAGAAAAAAATACAAGATACAAAACACAGAATACAAGAGACGTTTTTAAAGGTATTCTGGGATTCTCTTTTTGAACACGGTCGCTTTATTTATTCGAATTTAGAAGATGCACCCTATCGCTCTAACCATTATCTGAGCGATATTGTTGGTTTGATTTATTTAGGAATCTTTTTTAGGGGCAACAAAGATGGTGCCAAATGGTTACAATTTGGTCGTCAGGCTTTAGAACGAGAGATGCGTCACCAAGTATATTCTGATGGGGTTGATTACGAGTTATCCATTTCTTACCATCGCTATGTCACAGAATTGTTTTTATGGGCGAGTTGGTTATTAAAATTAAATAATTTAAATGTATCAGAAGATTTTTGGTCAAAATTAGAAAAAATGGTGAAGTTTATCGAGGCTTATACCAAGCCTAATGGTTTGGCACCGCAAATAGGCGATAGTGATGATTCCCGCCTGCATTTAGTTTGGGAAGATTTTTATCAATGGGAAAAAAGAAACCATTTCGCAGCTTTGAAATTATATTCCTTAGTTAATTTTGTACCAGATGAACAGAAGAAAAGAATAGCGACATTGCAAGAATTAGTTTCTTTTACTGAAGCTGGTTGGTATATTATGCGCGACAAAGATTTTTATTTAATCACTGGTCGCCATCGAGCATGTTATGGCAAGAGCGGTAGTCATATTCACAATGATTTATTAAGTTTTGAACTGAATTTGAAAGGAGAAGATGTTATAATTGATCCAGGAACATATGTTTATACCCCTGATTTATCTCAAAGAAATGAATTTCGGGGCACAGCTAAACATAATGTTTTAATAATAGATCACCGAGAGCAAGAAATGCTATCCGCTGATCCCTTTTTCACAAAACAGGAAAATGATATTTCCGTTTTAGACAATTCTTGCAATGAAGATGAAATTATTTTTAAAGCTCAATTAAATTTTTGGCAACGCCAATTTGTTTGGCAAAAACAAAACAAATCTTTGATTATCATTGATAAAATCAATGATAATCAAAAGCACTCTCTAGAATGGAACTTTCATTTAAATCAGCAAATTAAGACCTGGGTAAAGGATTCTTTGGGAGAGAAAAGAGAGATTATTTTAGTGGGTAATAACTCATATTTATTATCTATTCCAAAAGAATTAACTTGTGCTATTATAGAAGATGAGATGGCGCTATCTTACGGAAGGAAGGTTCCAGCAAAAACAATAAAATTTACTGGGTTTGTTGATAAAAACAGCTGCCATGAATTTGAATTTAAAATAGAGCCGATAAAATAATTTT
>JAAZNP010000059.1 GCA_012798235.1 Parcubacteria group bacterium | reverse complement strand
TGCGCCATAACTAGGTTTGAAACCCACAACACCGCAAAAAGCAGCAGGTTGGCGAATAGAACCACCAGTATCAGAGCCTAAAGCAAAAACACTCATTTTGGCTGCCACAGCTGCGGCTGAACCGCCAGAAGAACCACCAGGAACACGGGATAAATCATAAGGATTTTTAGTAGTGAAAAAAGCAGAATTCTCTGTTGAAGAACCCATAGCGAATTCATCAGGGTTAGTTTTACCCAAACAAATAGCACCAACTTGATTTAATTTCTGAATTACAGTAGCATCATAACTCGCAATATAGTTTTCTAAAATTTTAGAGCCAGCAGTAGTTTTTATATCCTTAATCACAATATTATCTTTTACGGCGTAAGGAATACCTTCTAGCAGATTTATTTCTTCTCCCCGGTTTATTTTCTCATCTACTTGTTGAGCTTCTTTTAATGCTTTTTCTTCTGTGAGAGTAAGAAAAGCTTTAATATCAGAATCTTTCTTTTTAATATTATCAAAATACTCGCTAATTAATTGTGTAGCAGTAATTTCTTGATTAATTAATTTTTGATGTAATTCTAGAATCATACTATTCAAAGATAGGTGGTACAGTAAAATACCCCTCCTGTTTAAGATTGACTTTTTGAGGATTAATTTCGTCTGCGCGCCAAATATTTTCTAAAAAAGTTCCTCCATCCATTGGCTCTAAACCTTCAGTATTAACTTGCTGTAATTGATTAACATAATCTAAAATCTTCGCTAAGTCATGAGCGATTTTTTCTTTCTCTTCTGAAGAAATATCCAGACGGGCTAAATTCAATAAATAATCAATCTCACTAAAATCCATAAATTTATATCATTTTTAAAAATTCTTTTTCATTGATTATTTTTACTCCTAATGTTTTGGCTTTCTCGTATTTAGAGCCAGGGTTTGCTCCGACAACTACGTAATCAGTTTTAGAAGACACTGTTTCTAAAACCTTTCCTCCTTGTTTGCGAATTTCTTCCTTGGCTTGCTCGCGAGACAGAGAATCTAATTCTCCGGTCAAAACAAAAGTTAATCCTTTTAATTTGCCGCTATTCTCTAATTTCACAGGTAGGATTATAATACCTTTCTTTTCTAACTTTTGCAAAAAAGAAATATTGGCTTGATCATGAAACCAATTGACAATTGATTCGCTAATAATCGGGCCAAAAGATTCGATCTGCGATAATTCTCCTAAAGTGAGGCTGAGACCTATTTTAATTAAATCTTTAATTTGCATTCTATTGCTTTTTGATTTTATTTTTTGTTGGAGATAGCGAGCCAAAATTAAAGCATTTTATTCTCCCAAATGCAGAATACTTAAACTGTATAAAAATCGGTCAAAACTAATTTGTTTATGAGAATTAATTGCTCGGATAATATTTTGGCTGGATTTTTCTCCGTATCTTTCGAGTACTTTAATATCTCCTTCTTTTAAATCAAATAAATCACTAGCATCTTGAATCAATCCCTCATCTAACAAACGATTGATGATTTTAGGACCAATACCTTTCATATCAAAACCTCCTTTGCCCACAAAATGATACAACCTTTCTTGCGAACGAGCCGGACAGTTTTTATTAGGACAACGCACAATAATTCCTCCTTTATCTTCTACTACTTCTGTCTTGCAGATAGGACATTGTTTAGGCATAACAAAATTTTTTTCTTTGCCACTTCTTAGGCGAACAAGAACTTCGCTAACCTGAGGAATAACATCACCAGCCCGATGTACAATAACTGTATCCCCAATCTTCAAACCCAATCTTTTTATCTCTTCCTTATTATGCAAAGTAGAACGAGTAACAATTGTCCCACCTAAAGAAACAGGTTTTAAAACTGCTACAGGTGTTAGTACGCCAGTTCTCCCAACTTGCACAATAATATTTTCAACAATAGTAGTAGCTTCTTTGGGTGGAAATTTATAAGCAATAGCACCCCGCGGTGCTTTGCCAATAGTGCCCAATTCCTTAAAAATTTTATTATCATTTACTATCACAACCATACCATCAATTTCATAAGGTAATTTATCTCGCTGTTTATATAATTCTTGATGTCTCTTAAAAACTTCTTCTAAACTAGAAACCTTTTTATTATCAATATGAGTTTTGAAACCTAGCTCTTTTAGAAGAAGATGCTTTTCTTCATGAGTTTTTACACCTAAATCAGTAATTAAATCATAAGCATAAAATACTAAATGACGCGAGGCAGTAATTTTAGGGTCTAATTGACGCACGGAACCAGCAGCGACATTACGCGGATTCGCATAAGGAGGCAAATTATTTTTTTCTTGTTCCTGATTAATTCTTAAAAATTCTTTTTTGGTCAACAAGACCTCACCGCGCACTTCCAGTATGTGTGGTAAATTATTGAATAATCGTAATTTTAAAGGAATTGACTCAATGGTTTTTAAATTCTGAGTTACATCTTCACCAATAATACCATTGCCCCGCGTAGAACCAATTTTAAAAATACCATCTTCATAAATTAAAGAGATGGCTAAGCCATCAAATTTATGTTCGCAATAAAATTCTATCTTTTTTATTTGCTCTGGCTTTAATAATTTTTTAATCCGCTCGTACCAATTTTTCATATCATCTTCAGAAAAAGCGTCATTTAAAGAAATCATCGGCACTTCGTGTCTAACTTTTTTAAAAAATTTTAAAGCCTCACCGCTCACGCGCTGTGTGGGAGAATCAGGGGTAATAAATTCCGGATATTTTTGTTCTAAATCAAATAATTCTTTTTTAAGAGAATCCAAGGCTTCATCAGAAATAAGCGATTGATTTAAAACATGATAAGCATAACGGTATTTTTCTATTTCTTTCTTTAAAACCTCGATTCTCTTCCTTACTTCCTCTTTAGTCATGCCAATGTGATTAAAATTTACGAGCTCAATGCGAAGTAAATTTTACTATCACATTGAGCACCCCACACCTATTTTGCCATTGTAAAGAGGAATTTCTTTTAACTAAATCTGTTATTAATTATCTCT
>JAAZNP010000058.1 GCA_012798235.1 Parcubacteria group bacterium | reverse complement strand
TTTTTGCCTGCTCTAACATATCTTGATCAATCCAAGATTTCCCCACTTCGAAATTCCAGCTTTTAATAATAGTATTGGCCAAAGCGCCACCGACTAAAACATACTGTGCTTTGTTAATAAAAGCATCTATTAAAGGTAATTTATCTTTAATTTTGGCGCCGCCTAAAATTATTACTAATTTACCGCCAGAAATATTTTTAATTTTATCCAAAGAATCAATTTCTTCTTTTAATAAAAAACCAGCGTAAGCAGGTAAAAATTTTGTAATCGCATTAAGTGAAGCAGCTTGATGATGAGATACTGAAAAAGCTTCGTTAATATAAAGATCCCCTAATTCACTTAATTGTTTAGCAAAATTTATATCATTTTTTTCTTCTCCGGGATAAAAACGAATATTTTCTAAAAGAATAATATTACCAGATGGTATTTCATTAATTTCTTGCTTTTCTTTAAGAAAGTCTTCGATAAAATAAACTTTTTTATCTAATAATTTTTCTAAATAAAGCTGGATTGGTTTCAAAGTAAATTTTTGAAAATTATTTTCTTCTTGGGGTCGGCCTAAATGACTAATTAAAATTATTTTCTTCGCTTGATTATCTTGCAAGAATTTAATAGTGGGAAGTGTCCTTTGGATGCGAAAATCATCAATGATATTACCTCGGTTATCAAAATCAACATTAAAATCAACTCGCATCACGATTTGCTTGTTTTTTACAATTTCTGGAGTTAAATATCTCATAGTTTAATACTGGCTTATTATAGCACATTTTAATAATATTTTTAAATGATGTCTTCCCCCGTACGGAAGTCTTTTCCTCTTTACATTTTGTTACATTATTGTATACTTCTAAAGAAATAAATACATTTAAAAAACAATTTTAATTTCATATGAAAATAGGAATAACTTTTAATTTGCGAAAAAGTGATAACGAGAGAAACGCTGTCTATGACAGCCCTATAACTATTGAGGCTATCAAAAAAGCCCTTCAAGCACGAGGGCATCAAGTAAAATTATATGAAGCCAATTCCAAGGCTTTATTTTATAATTTAGCTTTAGAAAGGCCGCAGATAGTTTTTAATATGGCTGAGGGAAATAGTATTTTTGGCGAAATTTATGTGCCCATTATCCTTGATGAATTAAAAATACCCTATACGGGCTCTTCCCCGGTAGGAATCTCTTTGGCCTTAAACAAAGTGGCGATGAAAAGAACTTTGGCCAACATTGGTTTGCCAGTGCCCAAATTATACCAAGTGATTTCTTCTATAAAAGAACCAATCCAGCCCATCGAAGAATTTCCGGTTATTGTCAAACCAATTTTTGAAGGCGCGAGTATTGGTATTTCTTCTAAATCCATTTGTTTTAATTTTGAACAAGTACAAAAAGTAACTGCTAAAGTGTTAGAGCGTCTTAAAAAACCGGTGATGATTGAACAATTTATTGATGGTAAAGAAGTTACTATTGGTGTTTTAGGAAATTTTCCGCCTCAAATATTTCCGCCAATGGAAATTGATTTCTCGCCGTTAAACAAAAAAGAAGCTAAAGCTTCTAGCGGAATTCAAACTTTTAAGTTCAAAACTGATTATTCAGAAAAAGCCTCTTATTATTTACCAGCTCGCTTTTCTTCAGAAATTTTATCACGTATTACTGATACAGTAGCTAAAGCTTTTACAGCTCTTAATTTGAGAGATGTCACTCGTTTTGATGCTCGCGTTGATCAAAATGGCGTTCCTTATATTTTAGAAGCTAACGCCATTGTTGGTTTAGAACCCAATCATTCTGATTTTCCTCGAATTTATAAATTCCTCAATAAAAGTTATGATGATTTAATTAATGATATTCTAGCGGCGGCTTTGGAGCGCCTTAAAAGAAATGAACGAGTAAATTATTAAATCTTATGATTTTTTAAAAAGCCTCGTAAGAGAGGCTTTTTAAAATAGTTCTAGATTGTTATTTGATTTCGTAGGTAACAGTTAAATTAACAGTAATGTCTTGAGTGCCAACTTCAATTGGCGCCGGCACACTGGCTGTAGGTGCATTCCCGGCAGCAGCTTTAAGGTCTGCCTCATAATATCTCGGAGTATAACCACTTTCAGTGATGTTTAAAATTCTACCAATCTTAATATTGGTTTCTCTACTTAATAATTGCGCTCTCTCCTTTATTTTGTTCAAAGCCTCAATACGAGCTTGGTTTTTATAATTTTCTGGGTCATCAATAGTAAAACTAATATTAGAAATTTCATTAGCGCCAGCATTAGTCAAACCACCAACAATCGTATTAATTTTAGTAAAATCTCTAATTTTAACGCTAACAGTTTGCGTCAAAGTATAACCAATAATTTTAGGGGGGCAAGGAGTATAATCTTTAGATGATTTGTGGCACCAAGTATAATCATATTGAGGATTTAAAGAATAGGCACTGGTTTGGATATCTTCTTCTTTAATGCCATTTTTTTTCAAAAAATCAACAATAGTTGCCATTTTGGTGTTATTATCAGATTGAACTTTATTCGCATCAGCATCTTGCGTTACCACGGAAACTGTAATTAAAGCGACGTCTGGCTTCGCCACTATTTT
>JAAZNP010000057.1 GCA_012798235.1 Parcubacteria group bacterium | reverse complement strand
GATATATTGTACCACCAGGTATCGTAGCATTTATCAACGCAATCAGGATCCCAAATACAGGTATCGCATGTTTTAAATGTAAATACACACTCTTTATCCTCATTGCAATAAAAATATAAATAACTGCCGCAATCATCAGTAGCTTGTATGGTCTTTAAACTAAATATAAATATTAGCAGCACGATAACTGTTAAAAAAATTTTTTTAAAATATGTTGACATATTTATTACGTTAGATTTATATTTTAAATTTTATTTTATAGGATTAAGGATACGGAAAATAGGAGTAAGCTCATTGCGATAATTGGTAAAGTCATTCAAGTATTTCATAACATCATCATTATTTTTCAGAAGATCTGATACTAAACTGATTTTCAGGCCATAATATTTAGTATCTGATGAACCTAAATTAAGGTATTCTTCCTTGGGTATCTCGATAAAAGCAGAAATTTGTCCATATTTTTCTTTGGGGAATGGTTTTGAGCAAATAAAATTATTTTGCCTAGTTTTATTATTCAAAATATCTTGAGGGTATATTTCCCATCGATAATTCTGATAGAATGTTTGAAAATCGTTTTTAGAAATATCAGATCCAACTAGAACTGGATAAACAGAAAAGCATAAGGTATAAATACCATCTTCTGGTTTTGGAATAAAACCATTTGTATTCACATTATAAAGATCGTGTTCTAAAAGCTTTGCTATATTTAGAGATATTATTAATTTATCTTCAGGGTAAATCTGGGGTATTTCGCCAGCTTTAAAAATATCCAGCCCAGATTCTGTAATTTTGCAGAATCGTTGTGGCGGGCGGCTACCATTTTTGCCATACTGTTCTAGCGAAGATTCACATTCTCTAATATATTGTTCAATAGTTTTAGGTTGTATTTTTATATTAAACATAACCTTCGCTAACACTATAACTGACAAAATCAAAATGACCACTATGACTATAATTTTATTTCTTTTTTGGCTCATATAATATATAAATTTTAAATTTTATAACCATAAACCTCTAGAGCGAGGAGATATGTACCTTGATAAACTCTCAAGGTATATATCTCCGAGCTCATTTCATTATACCACTTTTTTCGTATCAAGTAATCAATATTTCGCTGTAATGGCTAAAACTTCTTCTAGGGATATCAGCCCCTCTAATACCTTAATTATTCCATCCTGGCGCAAGGTAATCATGCCCTGATGCTTAGCTTCAGCCATTAATCTTTCTTGCGAAGGCTGGGTAAGAATAATTTCTTCTAATTCAGGAGTCATTCTGAGTATTTCAAAAATAGCAATTCTACCCAAATAGCCTTTATTGTTACAAGCAGAGCAACCTTTGGATTTATAAATATAATAAGGCGGTTTATAAGGCAAGGATTCTTTAATTTCTTTGGGCAGAGTAGACAGATTATCTTCAATTATTTTTTGTTCTGCCGGATTAGCTAAAACTTTTTCTTTGCAATCTGGGCATAAACGACGAGCTAATCTTTGAGCAATCATCAAATTCAATGCCGAGGGAAGCAAAAATCTTTCTACGCCTAAATCGATTAAACGAGGAATAACACCCAAAGCATTATTGGTATGCAAAGTTGATAAAACTAAATGACCGGTTAAAGCTGACTGGGTAGCTAATCCTGCTGTTTCTTGGTCACGAATTTCACCAACCATAATAATATCCGGATCCTGACGTACAATTTGTCTTAAGCCCCGCGCAAAAGTATAGCCAATCTCTGGTAAAACTTGCGATTGGTTGATTCCTTCAATAGTATATTCTACTGGATCTTCCAAACTAACAATATTTACTTTTTCTTGATTCAAAATTTGCAAAATAGCATAGAGGGTGGTTGTTTTACCAGAACCCGTGGGCCCAGTCAAAAGAATCATACCATACGGTCTTTGAAGTTCTTCTTGTAAAATATTTAAATTTTTTCCTTCTAAACCTAATTCGTGAATTGTTTTTAAACCAACAGTAGGGTCTAAAATTCTAATAGCCACTTTTTCACCTAAAGCCGTAGGGAAAGTAGAAACACGAAAATCAATTTCTTTCTCATCAATAACAGAGAAAAAACGACCATCCTGCGGCACTCTGGTTTCGTCAATCTTTAAATTAGCCATAATCTTAATACGACTGACAATGGACTGTAAAATACCTAAAGGAAGGTATAAACTAGTACCCAAATTACCATCGATACGAAAACGAATTCTTAATTTGTTTCTTTCAGGCTCAATATGAATATCAGAAGCGCGGGAACGAACAGCTTGTTTTAAAATGGAAGCAAATAATCTAATAATTGGCGCTTCTTCGGCGACAACTCCTTGCGTTGATTCAATATCAATAATTTGAAAACTCGATTTTACTTTAGGCGGAGCAAATCTTCTTTGAAAATCTTCAATTAATTCATTAAATTCCTTGGTAAAGGTTTGGTATTGTTTTAATAAATTTTTTAAATCAGAAAGAGTAATAATATATACTTTAATATTAAAATTGGAACGAGTAGCAATAAATTTAACTGCCTCTTGGGCTTTCAAATCATCGGGATAAACCATACCCACATCTAAATTATTCCCCTCTTTATTAAAGGCAATAAAATTATAATGGCGAGCAGTATCTTCCGGCACTAAGTTTAAAACGCTTTGGGGAATTGTTTCATTCTTTTGAAATATTTTAATAGGTAATTTAAAAAGCTCGCTTTTTATTTGAGCGCTAGTTTTATCATCAATTAATTTTTTGTCTAAAAGAAGTTCTTCGGCTCTTTTGTTACTAGTTTTAATTTCTAATAAAATTTGGCGGGCCTGTTCTTCTTTAATCAAGCCTTTCTGAAGCAAGGAGGAAAGAAAAAGTTCTTCTTGAATCATTATTCATTAAAATGGTTGAAAGGGATTTTGACGTCCCAATTCTTTTGCAGGCAAAGGCCAAGTAATATGCGGAGCCAAAGTTTTAAAAATGGGGTCATCCAAAATTCTATTAATTTGCAAATCAGCTTTCATCACTTCTGGCGAAACCGGGGAAGGTAAAACATCCTCTAATTTTGGTGTTGGTAAAATTTCTTCTGGTTTTAAGAAGGTTTTCACTCCCCAAACACCAATAATAACAATAACCACCAAGATGATAATCCAAATAAAAGGATTGCTTTTTTTCTCTGGTTGAATTTCAATAGCCATAAATTAAATTTGATAATACATTGAAAAATCAATACTTACTTGCAAAAAAGGATTGTTTGAAGAAGTGGCTCTGCTTCTAGGAGCAGGCGTTAGAGAAGCTGTTTTGATGCTAATTTTATTCAAATCAGTTAAACGCAATTCTGTTTCAATCTCCGCTAACCAAGTTTTTAAATTAGAGTAATTAGTAATAAAATCTGTACTTATTGATAAAATTCCATAATCACTTTTCTCATCGCCTCGGGTAGAAAAATTTAAACCTGTTAAATTAATCCCTGTTTTTTTGGAGATAGCATCAATTGTAGCAAGAACCTGAGCCATTTGCGCCTCTTGAGGCAAAGCCTGATTAATTAACTCCACTTCACTACCATAACTTTGATAAAGATTTAATAACTCTGCAAATTTCGCTTTATATTCCTTAAGAAGAGTTAATTTTTGTTCTTCTTCTCTAATTTGAAGATTTAATTTCTCTCTTTGATTAATGGCTGGTTTAATAAAATTAATAAAAATAAAGGCAGAGGCAGCAATTAAAACTGTAATAACTAAAATGGCTAAATTTTGTTTTGTTGTTTCCCTCATGGAAGCTGTTGATATTTTAAAACTTGCGAATTAAGCAAAAGTTCAATATTAAAATTTACAGTTTTATCAGTATTAGTTTTAATATTTTTTAAAATCACAGTTTTGATATCTTGAGGGTCATTTACTAAACCATTGATGGCTTCGCTTAATATTTCTTGATTTTTGGCTATGCCGCTTAAAGTTATTGCGTTTTTGTCCACCGTATAATCTAAAGTCATGTAATATATTTGAGGATGAGTAATTTTTTCCAAGATATTTAATACATTAGAAAAATAAACGTGATTATTTAATAAATCGGTCAAATTACTTATTCTCTTTTCAAACGCAGCGATTTCTTTCTCTTGCTCTAAAGGAAATTCTAACCGTAAAGTATCAAATTCTTTGGTAAGTTTCTCCAATTTATTAGTTTGCAATTTATTATAATAATTCAATCCAATTGCTATCCCTATAACTAATAAAGTGACTATCAGAATAAAAGTTAAAAGCCCTCGCGGCCAAGTAGGAGGTAATTTTTTCGTATTAAAGAATTCGTAACCAATTTGATTCACGGTATTTATTTTAATTATACTAAATTTTCGGTTGTCAAGCAAATAAATCAAACGTATTTAAAAGCTACAGCGCAGGCAGCAGTCAAATTAGTGCCAATTTCGCGAATTACTGGAGCTAAATTGGGATGATAAGAGATAAGACCCCAACTGAAAGGATCACCTTTTACCACTGGTAACGACAGAGATTGAGAATAATATTTATCCAAACCATTTAAATTGGCGCCACCGCCAGTTAAAATAATTTTTTCTATTGTTCTTTTTGATTGCAAATAATAATTATTAATTGCTTTTTCCGTTTCTCTTTTAATTACATCGAGCAAGGGACTTAAAAGTTTTAACATATCAATCTCGCCTCGGTATTCAGAATTAAGACTAGTTGTTTTTTTAATTTCTTCTGCTCTAATAGGATTGATACCCAAGCCGCTAGCAATTACTTGAGTTAAATCGCCGCCAGCAGTATCAATATTATGAGTTTGACGCAAACTACCATTATCAATAATGCTAATAGAGGTAGTCCGGCCTCCAATATCTACTACCGCTGCTGGATTTTTTTCTTTAATACCAAGCAAACGAGCAACCGCAACAGTTTCTAATTCTAAACCCTTTAAAGTTAATTTAGACAATTCAGCTGTCTTCACATAACGTTTGATTAAATCAGTGGGCACAGCCATTAATAATACTTTTATTCGGTCAGCGCTAGTTTCTATTATTTGCCAATCTAAAGTCATTTCTTCTAAAGACATAGGAATATATTGAACTGCTTGATAACGGATGGCTTTGGCTAATTCTTTTTCGTTCATGATGGGGAAATCAATCAAAGACACAAATCCTGAAAAACCTGGCAAAGCCATATAAGATACAGCTGTATCTACGCGAGCTGTTCTTAATAATTGCCTTAATAATAGAGCCGTACTTTCTTCGAGTAATTTAAAAGTTGATGTCTGAATAGCATCATTAATTCTTTCTAAATGGCCATATTTTTCTAAAATACCATAATTAGACAACTCTACCCTACTATTTATTCGGCGGAGTTCTACTATTTTTATTGAGGTCGTACCAATATCAATTCCTAAAAATAAATTTTGATTAAAAAGACTCATAAGTGTATAATATATTATAGCAAGCGGTTAATTAAAAATCAAAACAAAGTTTAAAAATTTAAAATTTAAAATTTAAAATTATTGAATGTGCCCCACCGTTTTTTTAATTTTCTGTTAGATTTATTCTTCCCTTGGACCTGCCTATACTGTCATCAAGAGGTAATTAATGATTATCCTTTATGTGACCATTGTTTTAAACAAATACCTGTTGCAACTGATTTTATTTGCCCTCATTGCCACAAATTGCTTATTCCAGAAACTAAACATTACTCCTGTTCTCGCTACACCAAACTTGATGCTTTGGGCAGTGTTAGTTCTTACGGCAATCAAATTTTGCGCGAGACTATTCATTGGTTTAAATATAATAAAATTATCAGTTTAAGAAAACCACTTGCTCTACTAATGATTAAATTTTTAGAGCAGAGTTTTTATTTTTCGCAAATTGGAAAAGAAGATTTAATTATTATACCTTTACCTCTCCATCAAAAAAAGAAAAAACAAAGAGGATTTAATCAAAGCGAACTTCTTGCCCAAGACATAGCTGATCATTTCTACTTATCTTGCGATAAAAATATTTTAATCAGAATCAAAAATAATTCTGCCCAAGTTAATATCGTTGATAGCGCTCAAAGAAAATTAAATGTTGCTAATATTTTTCAGGTAAATAATAATCAAAATCTATATAACAAAACTATTCTTTTAATTGATGATGTTTATACTACTGGCGCGACTTTAAATGAAGCAGCGAAAACTTTAAAGAAAGCTGGCGCCAAAAAAGTCATCGGTTTAGTATTAGCAAAAGGCTAAAAGCGGTGGGGGTGAGATTCGAACTCACGATCCTCTTACGAGGATACCGCATTTCGAGTGCGGCGCTTTCAACCAAACTCAGCCACCCCACCATGTACCCCTCACTTGGAAAGAATCAGAGAATTCTTAATGCGATGTTTAAGATGGGTGTAAGAACCAGCAAATCTTTTAAGTTTGAGTTCACGATCTTTAGCATCTTTCTCTGATAAATATGCCTCGTAATAGATTAATTTCAATGGCAAACGAGGTTTGATTGCTT
>JAAZNP010000056.1 GCA_012798235.1 Parcubacteria group bacterium | reverse complement strand
TTGCAGAACTTAATAGGTCGTCCTGTAATTCTAGCCTTATTTTATTGGGCAGAAAAGGAAATCTCGCGGTATTTATTTTGTTTTATAAAACCTAAACTCAAAATTTTAAGATACTTCTTTTTATCTTCCCTTTTGCTCAGGGTGGCTTTTTTTGTTCCACTATCCGCGGAGGCAGATTATAATTCCCAAAATTTACCATTATTAGAAGCCAACATTTCTTCTATCTCAGTTTTACAGGGTGGGAATGGACTAACTAACCCAAGCATAAACATTGTGTCCGATAATGCCATGTTGCCGCTTGTTGGCCCTATGGGTGTTTCCGATGGGACGGATGTCCTTTTAGATTCCTCGGGAATGGAAACTTCCGTGTATGTAGTGAGAAAAGGAGATTCCCTTTCGGCTATTGCTGAGATGTTTGGCGTTTCCACTAACACTATTCTTTGGGCGAATGATTTAAAAAAGGGTGAGCCATTAAAAGAAGGCGAAGTTCTCCTTATTTTGCCTATTTCTGGAGTAAAACACGTTGTTCAAAAAGGAGAAACTCTAAAAGGATTAGCTCAAAAATATAAAGCGGAGGTTCTGGATATTGCTGCCTTTAACGGAATTTCAGTGAATGCTACTCTTTCAGTCGGTGATGAGCTTATTATTCCAAATGGAGAATTAATTATTGATGGTCCTGTTAATACAAATCCAAAAGTTCAAAAAACTCCGTTAAAAGATGCTACTGGCTACTTTATAAATCCGGCTCCGGGCGCGATTAAAACACAGGGTTTGCATGGTAGAAACGCAGTGGATTTAGCAGCACCAATTGGTACACCAATTCGGGCAGCTGCTTCCGGTAAGGTTTTGGTCGCTCGTATGGGGTGGAATGGAGGCTATGGCGGACTTGTAATTATTCAGCATCCGAATGGTACCCAAACCCTCTACGCCCACCTCTCTGGATTAAATACCACTGCTGGTGAGAATGTATCACAAGGGGAGATTATTGCCTATATGGGAAATTCCGGGCATGTGCGAGCGTCTAAGGGAGGCAATGGCTCGCATTTACACTTTGAGATTCATGGAGCGAAGAACCCATTTTAAAATAAATTAGTGTTTCTAGGAATCAAAAACCCCGCTAGTAACGGGGTTTTTGATTATTCTAACCACAACAAGACTAACATTAATAGAACTCCTAAGAACAAAGTAAAAAATTGGAGAAGAGAGCCTTTTACCTCTTTGTTTTTTTGTAGTTCCGGGATCAAATCAGTAAGCGAAATATAAATAAAACCACCAGCAGCAATGGGCAAAACCCATATTATTAAAGATTCTGCTATGCTTCCAAAAATTAAAGCAAGAATTGTTCCAATAATTGCCATTAAGGCCGAAACGAAATTAAGCCAAAGAGCTTTTTTTGCATTATATCCTGAATGAAGAAGTACAGCAAAATCCCCTATTTCTTGTGGAATTTCGTGCAAAACGACGGCCAGAGTGGTAGCAATCCCTATAGGTATGCTAATTAAAAAACTTACACCAATAATTAATCCGTCTGTAAAATTGTGAAAACCATCATTCAAAAGCAGTAATTTTCCTACCGGATGGATATGTTTTTCTTCTAAGTCATCTTCGTGGTGGTGCCAGTGTAAAAATTTTTCTATGACAAAAAATAAAAGAATACCGCCGATCAACAACAAACTGGCTAAAACATGATTTAAAGAATCCTTAAATATTTCTGGAATTAAATGAATAAAAGCATCGCCTAAAAGACCCCCAACTGCCAAACTAATAAATAATCCGATGTATTTTTTAATTGTTTCTTCTTTGAAAGAAATTGAAAAAACCCCTATTAAAGAGATTAAACTTACAATAATTACACTAATGAATGAATATAAATATATTGTTAACATTTTCTAGTATCAAAATATTTTAAATAATAAATATCTTTATTTTATTTCCCGTAATCAAAAATTTAGTGCTGGGAAAGTGTGCGGGATAGGAGAATCGAACTCCTGACCACAGTTTGGAAAACTGTTATTTTACCATTAAACTAATCCCGCCTTTCGGGCCGCCGCGAATCGAACGCGGTCTAAACGCTCCCAAAGCGCTTGTACTACCGGTATACTACGGCCCGCTGTGTTTTTTTAAATATCTTACCAAAACGAACATACTGGTGTTTAAACGCTCTCTAACAAAGAGATGTTTGTACTACCGGTATACTATGGCCCGCTTTTGCTTTCTAATTTTTTAATTATACCTCAAGACAAGATTTTTCGCAAAAATATGTAGTAGGGAGGTTATAAAATGATATCACTAACCAATTTTACCTTTGCTTTTTTATTTTCTAAATCCAAAAAGACAACCAATAAATTCACTTGCCATTCTTTTTCTTCTGGCACTTTTTTACTTAAAAGATAAGTTTGAATAGTTCGAGCTAATCTTTTTAGTTTCCACGGATGCATATTATCTTCCGGATGATATTGGTCAAGTGTTTTTTGTGTAATAACATTCAGGTTATTAGGTCTTGATATAGATTTAACTTCTACAAAATATAATTTATTATTTTTTTCAGCTACTATATCTATTTCACCCCATTTTCTTGTATAGTTTCGATCCACTATCGAAAAACCATGTTTCACAAGAAACTTTTTCGCAATGTTTTCGCCGATTTCTCCTATTTTCTGTGATTTTGAGGTAAAGATTTTAGGCATTTTTTTATTTTTAAATATAACATATGTAACGCATTTAACCCTATTATAAGGTCTTAATTTATTAGCTGATTATGTTTCTCATGAAACCTGAAGATTTTAGCTTATAATATAGTTTCACGTGAAACTAAAATATAATTTTTTATGTCTTTTATAGAAATATCCTTATTTTATAAGGATTTTTAATTAAAAAAGTGTCTTAAAGAATAAAAGATTTATTGTCCTTTATAAACACAACTAACATATTTATCCACATTTTTTGCAAAACCTTTACAAAATAAAGTTATTAATAAAAGACAGGTTTACAACAAAATCTCTTTGTGTTTTTGCGCACCCGGCAGGACTCGAACCCACAATAACGCGTCCGAAGCGCGTCGTGATATCCATTTCACTACGGGTGCAATTGTGTTATTATATCACTTATTATTTTAAAATAAATAGAAAGAACAGTTTTTTCATATAAATAAAAATAGTAAATTGCAATATTCTATCCAAAATATTATAATTTAGTAGGTTGATTATAAAAAAGAAAAGAGGTCATGGTTTAGTGGTAGAACACATCCTTGCCAAGGATGAGACGAGAGTTCGATTCTCTCTGGCCGCACAAAAAATTACTCAATGGAAAAAAAAATAATAACAAAAATTCCTAAGGAAGTTTCACATGTAACTCGCACTCTTGAAAAAGCTGGTTTTGAGGCCTATCTTGTGGGTGGTTGTGTTCGCGATTTGATTATGGAAAAGGATCCAAAGGATTGGGATATTGCGACCAATGCTAAACCAGAACAAATAATCAGTTTATTCAAAAAAACGGTTTATGAAAATAAATTTGGAACAGTACTTGTTATTCAAGAAGATGTTTCTTGTGAAACACTTAGACAAATTGAAGTTACTCCTTATAGAATTGAGGCAAAATATAGTGATTTTAGGCATCCCGATGAAGTAAAATTTACTGATAATCTTGAAGATGATTTAAAAAGACGTGATTTTACAATAAATGCTATGGCTTTAAGCCCTAAAGGACACCTAGTTGATTTATTTAACGGCATAAAGGACATAAAAGATAAAATGCTTAAGGCAGTAGGAGAACCAGATGATCGTTTTACTGAAGATGCTCTACGAATGCTTCGAGCCATTCGTTTTGCTTGCCAACTTGGTTTTTCAGTGTCTTATGAAACAACGGAGAGTATTATCAAAAATGCCGACTTAATCAAAAAAATATCTAAAGAAAGAATTCAAGATGAATTTATTAAAATCCTCCTGTCGCCCAATCCAGCAACCGGAATTGTAATGTTACAGAAATTTGGTTTACTAAAAAATATAATTCCAGAACTGGAAGAAGGTATAGGATGCGAGCAATCAGGGGAGCATATTTATGATGTTTGGGAGCATTCTTTACAGGCGTTACAGCATGCAGCAAATAAAAATTGGTCTTTGGAAATAAGATTAGCAGCGCTTTTTCATGATATTGGTAAACCAAGGAGCAGAAGGTCAGTTTTACCAAAATATATTCTTCGTCATTCGCATTCCGCCTTGGAAGGAAAAACTAATTCTGGCCTTCGGAAAGATCCCTCTAAAAATATTTTAGCAGGGCGCAAGGCTTACACTTTTTATGGCCACGAAGTGGTAAGTGCGCGAATAGCAAAGAAAATAATGGAAAGATTAAAGTTTTCAAAAAAAGAAACCGAGTTAGTGGAAAAATTAATTCTCAATCATATGTTTTTTTCGGACACAGAAATTATTACACTTTCAGCGGTACGGAGGATAATCGCAAAAGTGGGTAAAGAAAATATTTGGTCTTTAATGCGTGTTCGAGAATGTGATAGAGTGGGGATGAAGAAAAAAGAAGCG
>JAAZNP010000055.1 GCA_012798235.1 Parcubacteria group bacterium | reverse complement strand
TATTATTTATTGTAAAAAAAGTTGCGACTACCTCAAAGATTTTATTTGAGCTAATTTTTGTCTGGGCGCTAGTAATTATATCTTCTAGAAGTTTAATTACTAAATCTAAAGAAGGAGACTCTTGGTATAACTGGCAATGCGTGTAAATTTTATTTAAAGCTCCTTCTAATTCTCTAATATTTGATTGAATATTTTGAGCAACATATTCTAATATTTCCTGATTAATATTGAATTTTAATTTTTCACTTTTAGTTTTTAAAATTGCTATTCTTGTTTCATAATTTGGCTGCTTAATATCGGCAACCATGCCGCCGGCAAAACGCGAAGTAAGTCTTTTGGCAATTTCTGACAATGATTGTGGTTGTCGATCAGCCGTTAAAACAATTTGTCTATTTGATTGGTGTAGTGCATTAAAGGTATGAAAAAATTCTTCTTGAGTTCCTTCTTTATGTGATAAAAATTGAATATCATCGACTAATAATACATCGGCATCACGATATTTTTTCTTAAATTGATTTATTTTTCCATTAGAAATGGCCTGAACAAATTCATTGGTAAACTGTTCACAAGAAACATAAACAATCTTTTTTTTAGGATATTTGTTTTTTATTTCATTGCCGATTGCTTGAGAAAGATGGGTTTTTCCTAAGCCAATTCCGCCGTAAATAAAAAATGGATTATAGGCTAATCCAGGTTTATTTGCCACTGCTTGAGCGGTGGCAAAAGCTAATCTGTTAGAATTACCAACAATAAAATTTTCAAAAGTATACTTATTATTTATATAGAAATTTTCATCTTGTTTTATATCTTTTTGATTTTCTATTTGCTCGTTACCGGTTAAATTTATCGGTATTATTGATTCTTTAGTAGTTACTTTATATTCAATTTTTTTTAAATTAAGAACTAATTTACTGAGAGTTTCCTGAATTTGCTTATTATATTTTTTTTCTAGCCACTCTTTGCAAAAATTATTTGGCACCCCAATTATTATTCGATTATTTTTTTCATCATATTCATAAATAAAACTATTCTTAAACCAAGTAGTAAAATTGGCCTTAGATAATACAACTTCTAGTTCCCCTAAAGCTGTTTGCCAAATTTTTTTAGTATCCATAAAATCCTTTTTAAAAAGAATTACTCAGTTTCGAATTAATTCTATCATAAAGACTTTATCCACAATCTGTCAAGGTATATGTGGATAAATTTTGTGGAAAAATTGTGCAATAAATTAAATATAATATTTTCATTGATTTTTAATTCAATATAAGATATAATCGAAAAAAGCTTATTAATTTAATTTAAGGATTAATCATGAAACGAACCTATCAACCATCCAAAATAAAGCGAGCCAAGCGGTATGGTTTTATGGCAAAAAATGCTACCAAAAATGGCCGAAATGTTTTAAAAAGAAGAAGATTAAAAGGCAGAAAAGAATTAGTAAGAAAATAATTATAATGATACCTAAAAATTTTCGTCTTACTAAAAATAGAGAATTTAATTTAATTTATAAAAAAGGACATTTTTTTTCTACAATTTTATTTAAAATAGTCACTTTACAAGATATGCGAGTAGACAAAAAAATCGGAATTGTTGTTGGTAAAAATATAAGCAATAAAGCGTCAGAAAGAAATTTATACAAAAGACAGATAAGGGCGACAATCAATCAGAATCTAAAAAATATAAAATCAGGATATAAAATTATAATTATTTT
>JAAZNP010000054.1 GCA_012798235.1 Parcubacteria group bacterium | reverse complement strand
TTCAGAAAATGGTTACTCCAAAAGATAATATAGTCGACTTTATCAAGGGGTTTGTATTTTATGAATATTATTTTTATGGCTTTCCATTTTTTGGTCTTTCAGCTTTAGTCCTGTTGCCTTTTCAGTGGTTAGGGCAAATTGATAATACTCCACTGACCATGTTGGCATTAAGACAGATTATCAGCGTTTTACCGATGCTCGTTGCATTGCTGATACTAGTCTATATACAGGATGGCTTCAGAACATACCGCTCTATTTTGCTCTATGTTTTTCTCCTCAGCGTACCAGCGATTATAAAAAATGGCTTGTGGCTTCATCCCGATGGGATGGTTTTATTATTCTCCGTATTGATACTATATTTCTTATGGAAAGATGAGCGGAGGTTAGGAAAAAACTTTTACATTGCTTCCGCGCTTTGTGGCATTCTAACAGCTACCAAATTAGTTGGGGCTTTCTTTTTTCTAGCTGTAGGTGTTACTGTCATTTGGTCGCTCATTGAAAAGAAATCAACCTGGAAAAAAGCAATTCTATCCTCAGCAAAATTTATTTTTGTTATGGCGTTCTTTTTTATCCTTTCTAACCCCTTTCTTTTATCTAAGTGGGGTAGGATTGAATACATCACTACGGCTAAAAAACAGGCTAATTTACTTTCTGAGGGATATGAGGTTGTTTATGGGAAAGGTTTGCAGAGTCTTTGGCCAATTCTAAAAAGTTGCTATGGCAGAGCCATTTTCCTCAGCGCGACTCTATTTATTTCCATTATTTCGATTTTCAATTCAAAGCAACCATTTTTGCATACTTTACTATTATCCTGGTTTGTACCACTCACAATATATGTTTTTTTCTTCATTCATTTTAAATATCAATATTGGCTACCCGTTGCAATTCCTCTTTATTCAAATTGGATTTTAATTTTTCCAGAAGAATTTAGATTTCCATTTAAAAAGCAAAAGATCCTATCAATCATATTATTCGCTATCTTTGTTGTTCAGTTTGCATTTTTCACAATGAGTGACGTAAAAATTTTATCTTCTCAAATTACACGTGAAGAGAACAATGCAAGCGTTTTATTTTATGAAAAAGTAAAGGTAATATTAGGAGAAAAAACGCAAGAAAACCTCCATGTTTATTTTGATTACCGACTCTATTTGCCAGATGACAACGCTTGGACTAAAGAAACCTCGTATGATTTATTAACATATTCATTTATCCAAGAAAAGGATTTTGATGTGCTCCTATTGCAGCAGCAAAGAATAATGGACTATCTACAAGAGGGTATAGAAGGAATTGACCCAAAGGAATTCGAACTCAGTCAGCAATTTTACAGGGATGCAAATGCAGGAAATTTAGAAGGTTATGAATTAATTTACCGCGATGAAACGGGTTTAATTTTTAATAAAAGTAATAAACATTAAACATATTTAGATTAAAAGAGGAAAAATGAAACTGTCCAAATTAGATATATGTAATTTCGAGCGAAAATTTATTTACTTTGTTCAGAAAAACATTCAACTCTTCTTTTTTATAATAATAACTATCTTAGCCCTCTTGATGCGAAATAATCTTAGATTTTTTCAATCAGGTGATTATGTATATTCTCTAAAGCCTTGGACAGATTATCTGGAGGCACATGGAGGATTTTTGGGCATAAAGTCATTAGAGAGTAATTACAATATGCCTTATTTATATATTCTTGCTTTTATAACTTATCTGCCAGCCTCTACCCTCGCAAAAATAAAATTAGTTTCCATTATCTTTGATTTCATTACTGCAATTCTTGTGATGATTATTGTAAAAAAATTAATAAAGCCGTCTAAAAATAGCCTTGTTCCTTGTTTAGCTTATGCACTCACATTGTTTATACCTACTTTGGTACTGAATGGAACAGTGTGGGGGCAATGCGACATAATTTATACATGTTTTATCTTGCTCTCAGTTTATCTATTACTTGAAAAGAAATATATATGGACCTTCATTGCTTATGGGATTGCTTTAGCTTTTAAGCTACAGGCAATTTTTGTTCTACCAGTATATATATTTATTTATCTTAAAGAAAAAAAGTTTTCCATATTGAATTTTTTGTGGATTCCAATTGTGGATTTCATCCTTTACATTCCAGCATGGATACTCGGAAAGCCTCTCGCAGAAATTTTCGATCCTTACTTAATGCAAATTGGACAGTATAAGTCACTAGTTCTAAATTTTTCTAACCTCTATAGTTTATTGCCTGACAATTATGACTTTTTTGCAACCGCAGGTTTATTCTTGTCAGTAAGTGTGTTAATGATGTTCTACTC
>JAAZNP010000053.1 GCA_012798235.1 Parcubacteria group bacterium | reverse complement strand
TTTTCCTATTTTGTTTGCTAAGTTATCGGCTGGTGAATGTTTTCCAATAGAAGCAAAGAAAATTGTTGTCGGATGCTTGATCCCTAGACGTTTTAAATATAAACACACATGGGTTCTAATAAATTCATTATGGCCTAAATATTCTAAATCGACAATTACTTTTTGCTTGATTTTAAGCTCTTTTAGTAAGATTGCAATACAAACAGAAAAAACAATGTAAGAAAAAATTCTTGACTTTTTATTCCTACGAAAATAATCTTGTAATTGATGTTTTACTTTACGATTTAAAATCACTCCGCCTTTTACATTGTTTGAGAGAGCGATGATCGTATCAATATTTGTTTGTTCGATTTTTCCCGATTGGTCAATTTCTGTTTTCATGATGATTAATAATATTAGCATCTATTTTTTAATCTGTCTGTAGTCTAAAAGTCACAAAAGTGAGAGTTTAGAAAGTCTATAAAGCAATAGTTGGTGGTTAGTGGCTAGTGACTGGTGGTTAGTGATTAGATATAATGATGTTATGAAAAATGACTTAACAGTAATTATTCCGACAAAATCCAATCAAAAAGGATTGGAATATCTGAAAGGCTACTTTAAAGACAAAGACTATCAGATTAAGATAGTTGATAATTCAAAAAAAAATCTAGGGTTTGCGAAAGCGGTGAACTTGGTGATTGGCTTGCCCGCCGGAGCCTTCCGAATCAGAGAGGCGAAGGTTGGTGATCAGCGGTTGGTGGACAGTAAATGGCTACTTATATTAAATGATGACGTGGAGTTTTTGGAAAAAACTCAAAACTCAAATCCTAGATCTCAAATCCAAAACTTAAAACTCGAAAACTATAAATCTGAAAAAATTGAAAAACTGATGGAATTTGCGGAAGAAAAAAAGTTGGATGCCGTTTCCCCTATCCTAGTCAATCCAAAGGGTGAGATAGAAAATATGGGTTATAAAATTTTACCTATTGGGAAAATTGCATTAATCACTAATCACCAATCACCAACCACCAATCACCAAATCGATGGATTGACGGCGGCGTGTTTATTGGTTAAGACCAATGTTTTCAAAAAACTTGGGGGATTTGACGTGCGATTTTTTGCCTATTTGGAAGACGTGGATTTTTTTATTCGATTTAAAAAAGCCGGATATAAATTTGGAGTTTGTCAGGAGGTGAAAGTTCTTCATCGCCATATGACGACCTCAAAAAAAATGGGATCTTTTAAAGAACGACAAGATCTTATTAACTGGTGGAGACTGTATTTAAAACATCCCGATCGGTTTAAGCTTAATCTGGCGTTTGTAATCGAAAGGCTGAGAAATGTATCGGGGTTGGTGAAAGCGATCTTTAGAAATAATAAATAAATTAATAATAAATTTTTATTCAATATCAAATACTTTAATATTCTAATAAGTTATTTTGAACTAGATAATATTTTTGCAAATATTAATACGATTTCATGGGTTTCTTGCCAAAGTATTCTTAGTTTTTCTTTTTGCTCTTTATTTGTTACAGCAAGCATTCTTAGCCAATGGAGAGTTTCTTTCGCCTCTTTTTTGCAAATACTAATTTTATTTTTAAAATCCTTCTTTGAATTGCCACCATTTGCCTCCATATAATTTGCACCAATAGAAGTTGAGCTTCTTATAAGTTGCTTAATTAACGATTCATTGATAATTGTTATTCTTAATGATTGACAAAATGTAATAATATTTTCACCAAGTTTAGCAGTTCTATCCTCAAGATCAAATTTATTCATATTTTCTATTTAATTATTAAATATTGATTAAAAATTGAATATTTATTATTAGATATTAATAAAGATTACTTGTCAACGGACTGTATGCAACAAAAATTATTTATAGAAGGTAATAACAAGGTAAAAAGTTTAAAGTTAGGCGATTATCTTTTC
>JAAZNP010000008.1 GCA_012798235.1 Parcubacteria group bacterium | reverse complement strand
ATTCCTCTTAAAAGCCATTGCGATAAAATACTAATTAATCCTACCAAAACAACAATAATTGAGCCTAACAAAATGTCCCGATTGCCAATATGAGCCAATTCGTGGCCAATTACTCCTTCTAGTTCCACTTTGTCCAATTTATCTAATAAACCCTGAGTGACACAAAGAATAGCATGATCCTGATCGCGACCAGTAGTAAAAGCATTAGGCGCAGGGTCATTAATAATATAAATTTTAGGTAAAGGTAAACCAGCGGTAATGGATAAATTTTCTACCAAACGGTATAACTCAAGATTATCTTCTTTTGTAATTGGACCTTGGGCTTGTGCTAAAGATAAAATAATTTTATCTGAATTCCAATAACTGATAAAACTTTGTGTTACTGCCAAAATAACGGCTAAAATTAAAATCCATGGTTCTTCGAAAAGATAACTAAACAGCCAACCAAAACCAATAATCAATAAGAAAAACACGGTCATCAATAACCAAGTTTTTCTAACATTTAAATCAGCTTGGGTATAAAGAGTCATTAAAATTGAACTTTGGGATTTTCTCTTTCTGCTTCAGCGATTTCAAAAAGTTCCTCAGTTCTAAAACCGAAAATTTTGGCAATAAAATTAGCCGGAAAAGTTTGAACCGCGATATTATAATCTCTGACCGTCCCGTTATAAAAACGTTGTGCTGCTTGAATCTTATCTGCAGTATCAACTAATTCTGTTTGCAAGTGTAAAAAATTCTCATTAGCTTTCAACTGCGGATAATTTTCTGCAACAGCAAATAAAGTTTTTAAGGTATCACTTAATTGATTTTCCGCTTTTATTTTATCGCGACCCGTAGCTCCCATGGCTTGCGTGCGGGCAGCAATTACTTTTTCTAATGTTTCTTTTTCGTGAGAAGCATATCCTTTTACTGTTTCTACTAAATTAGGAATTAAATCATATCTTCTTTTAAATTGAACATCAATGTCTGCCCAGGCTTCTTTCACGCGCATTCTCTTACGAATAAGAGAATTATAAACTCCAATCACAAACAATATTATTAGGGCTATTATTACTATAGCAATAATCATAATTTATTTATTAATGTTTAATTTGGCGACCACCTCTATATTATACCAAATAAAAATGAAAATTAATATTCTTCAGGAGGCAAACCATGCTCGTGCTCTTCTTTTTTCTCAGGAAGATCATAAACTACTGCTTTTGTAGTGAGAAGCATGCTACTAACAGAAGCAGCATTTTCTAAAGCGCTTCTAGTAACTTTAGTCGGATCCACAATACCAGCTTGAATCATATCAACAAATTCGCCAGTTAAAGCATTAAAACCTTCATTATTACCTCTTTTTCTCGCTTCTTCTAAAATAACTGCGCCATCTTTACCAGCATTCTCAGCTATTTTGCGAATCGGTTCTTCTAATGCTTTTAAAATAATAGCTATACCTATTTTTTCATCTTCATTATCTGCTTTTAATTCTTGTAAAACTGGTTGTACTTTCAAAAAAGCAATACCGCCACCAGGCACAATTCCCTCTTCTAGAGCTGCCTTAGCTGCCCTAACCGCATCTTCCACGCGATGTTGTTTTTCTTTTTGTTCTACTTCTGTTGGTGCGCCAACTTTAATGACAGCAACACCGCCAGATAATTTAGCTAATCTTTCTTGTAATTTTTCTTTATCAAATTCTGATTCGGTCACTTCTAATTCCTTTTTAATCTGTTTAATTCTTTTATCAATTTCATCTTTGGAGCCCGAACCTTCAACAATTGTTGTATTTTCTTTATCCACAACGACACGACGAGCTTGCCCTAAATCACTCAACTCTGTCTTATCTAGTTTTAATCCCAATTCTTCAGAAATAACTTTGCCACCAGTGACAATAGCGATATCTTCCATTATTTCTTTACGACGGTCACCAAAACCAGGCGCTTTGACAGTAACCACATTAAAGACACCACGTAATTTATTAAGAATGATTGTTGCTAAAGCTTCTCCGGTAACATCTTCAGCAATAATTAATAAATCTTTTTTCCCACTTTGTAATATTTTATCTAATAAAGGCAAGATATCGCGAATATTAGTAATCTTTTGATCAGTAATTAAAATATAGGGGTCTTCTAAAACAGCGTGCATTTTTTCAGAGTCAGTAATCATATAAGGAGAAATATAACCACGATCAAATTGCAGGCCTTTAACGATTTCCTTGGACAATCCTAAAGTTTTTGCCTCTTCGACGGTAATTACGCCATCTTTACCAACTTCATCAATAATATCAGCAATAAGATTGCCTATTTCTTTATCTTTAGAAGAGATAGTGGCTACATCAGATACTGCTTCGTGGCCTTCAACTTTCTGAGAAATCTTTTTTAATTCCTCAATTACTTTAGTTACTGCTTTTTCAATACCTCTTTTTAAACTTAAAGGATCGGCTCCAGCAGCTACATTTTTTAATCCTTGGGTAATAATAGACCAAGCTAACAGAATGGCAGTAGTCGTGCCATCACCCGCAGCATCATTAGTTTTTTCTGCAGCTTCTTTTAAAATTTCTGCTCCTAAATTTTCTACCTTATCTTCCAATTCTATTTCTTTGGCAATCGTTACCCCATCATTAGTAATCAAAGGCGAACCAAAACCACGGTCTAAAATAACATTAGAACCTTTGGGTCCTAAGGTTACTACTACTGCTTGAGCTAATTTATCACTACCTTTTTTTAATAGTTGACGAGCTTTCTCGTCAAAAATAATTTCTTTGGCCATAGTTTAATTAATTTAAATATTATTTGTCATTCCCATGAAAATGGGAATCTCTGATCCCCGTTTACGCAGGGATGACAACAAAGTTGTCAATTTTAAAGTTTAAAATCTATTCTATTATCGCTAACACATCGTCTTCACGAATCACCAAATATTCTTTATCATCTATTTTTATTTCATTAGGTGAATATTTAGTAAATAAAATTTTATCACCGACTTTTATATTGATGGGTATTAATTTACCTTCCTCAGTAGTTTTACCCGGTCCTACGGCAATAACTTTACCAGCAACTGGTTTTTCTTCCGCCGTATCGGGAATAAATATGCCTGATTTAGTAGTTTTCTCTTCGCTTAATGGTTCCACAAAAATATGATCAGATAAAGGTTTAATATTCATAATGTTTATCTTATTAATTTTGAATTAGCAATCACCGACCATGATTGCTAACTATCTATTTTACTCAAACAAAAAGAATTGTCAACCCCTCACTTGGAAAAGATTTGCTAATGCAAAATACTCATAAAATAGAAAATCTTAGAATAAGCAATTATTTCTTGTCAAGAAATTTTCTAGATTTATGAAATAAATTTATCTTTTCCAAGTGAGGGGGTCAACCCCAATTAAATCCTCGACCAAAATGGCCCCAAATAGCAGTTTGAGCATAAAGAGGTTGGTCTAGTTTCAAAAATTTAATGATCCCCTGTGGACTTAAATCGTATTTTTTTGGTAAGGAGATTGTTTTTCCATCCACTACAGCTAAAGCCATGACTGGTTCTTTTTTGCCAATAGCATAAGCTAATTTAACCAAAACTTCATCGCTTTTATATTTTTTAATTAAATCAACAGCAATTCGACGAGCCATATAAGCACCGCTTCTATCAACTTTAGTGGGGTCCTTGCCAGAAAAAGAACCACCCCCTACTGGAATTTGAGGACCATAAGCATCAATGACAATTTTTCGTCCGCTTAAACCCGAATCAGCATCAAATCCTCCCAGGGGCCATTCGCCAGCAGGATTAATGAAATAATTTTCTGCTTTAATTAATGATTTAACTAATTTTTCTAATTGCTTGGTTTTGGTATTTTGAAAACTGGCAACAACGGTAATTATTTTCTTGTTGTCAACAGTTACTTGAACTTTGCCATCAAAAGGATATTTTTTATAAATACTTTTACATAAATGACGCGCTAATTCATATTCATAGGGCATAAAAGTTTTCGTTTCTCGGCAAGCATAACCAATCATAATCCCTTGATCACCAGCTCCTCCTTGGCTAACTCCGTGATTAATAAAAGGACTCTGCTGTTCTAAATTAATTCTTATTTCATATCTTGGACCTACAATTTTTCTCACGATATCTTTAATCTTAACTTTAGCTCGACTTTTTATTTCACCAGTAATCGTAACTAAATTATGACCACCTAAAACTTCGACGGCCACTCGACTTTTTTTATCTTTTTTTAAATAAGCATCTAAAATACTATCGGCGATTAAATCGCATATTTTATCCGGATGTTTTGCAGAAACAAATTCGCATGTTTTAATCATATTTTTATAGAAATTAAAATTTCTTTCCTCAAGGGAAAGAAATTTATCGTTGAAACGACCTTTATCTTTCCCTGATAAGGGCTGGAGGTGGCACCTTGCCAAAGGCAGGTTGTCGGCAGACTAAACGGGCCAGATCCCGCACCAAATATTATGGTTAATCTGCACTCTGGATAAAGTTATTTAATTGTTTTTATTCGTCGCTTTCTTCAAATTCTTCTTTTGGTTTTTCTAATTCTAAAGGTTCCACTTCTATTTTTTTACCAGAAATTCGATAGACATCTTTATCAATTTTACTCAATTCTTTATAAGCAGAATTATACATATTAACCGTTGTGCCTAAATGATTCCCCAATTTTTGCATATAATTTTCATAACTCATTAAATGTCTACCTAACTCCTCTACTCTTTTCTTAATCTCTTTGGCTGATTCTTCTATTTCCAAAGCCTTTAAACCCTGAAGAACAGTTTGCAAATAAGCAAGGAAAGAAGTAGGAGAAACAATAATTACTTTTTTCTCGCCCATAGCATATTCAATTAAATCACGGGTGTTAGCTTTAATGGCGCCAATACGATTAATTAATAAATCATAATAAATAGCTTCTGAAGGAATAAACATAAAAGCAAATTCCATTGTCCCCTCTTCGGGTTTAATATATTTAGAGGTTTCATCAATTCTGGTCTTTAAATCATTTCTGAATAATTCTTCTAATTTCTTTTTTTCAGTTTCTTCACGAGCTTCTAAAATACGATTGTAATTTTCTAAGGAAAATTTGGAATCAATGGGAATTATTTTATCTTTAACAAAAATAACAGCATCAACAGCTGTGCCATCCTTAAAAGAATATTGCGTTTGATAACTGCCTGGCGGCAAAACATTTTTGAGAACTGTTTCTAAATAATATTCACCTAAAACGCCTCTTTGCTTAGGATTGGTTAGGGTTTCTTCTAACTTGCGTAATTGGTCAGTAAAATTAATAACTTGTTTATTGGTTTCGTCTAATTTAGTTAATTTTTCAGTAACTTCACGAATAATCTGAGCGCTTTGACCAAATTGGCTTTGTAAAATTTTAGTTGATTCCCCCAGTTTGTTATCCAAGGTTCTCACTATTTCTTGAATTTGATTTTGCAACATTAATAACGATTGGTCTTCTTTTTCTGTTTTTTTCTTCCCCCGTTCACTAACTAAAAAAATCACCACCCCCATAATTGCTCCCATCACTACTCCAATGACGATATAGATAATATTAAACATATGAATAATTACATTATAGCAAGTTTTGGGAATTATTAAAATTTACTCCTTAATCTCTTTTTGCATTTCTTCCAATAATTCTTTGGTTTTGCGAGAAATATTTTTTGGCGTTTTTATTTTCACAGTAATATACAAATCACCAAAGCCAGCGGTATTAAAATGCTTGATGCCTTTACCGCGCAAACGAAAAATCTCACCAGAATCAGTACCAGCTGGAATCTTAAAAATTATTTTCTTATGGTCTAAAGTTGTTATTTCTTTTTCTGTTCCTAATGCTGCCTCTGGGAAAGAAATATAAAGAGTCATAAACAAATCATCGCCCTTTCTTTCAAAAACTGCATGTGATTTAATAAATATTTTTATATAAAGATCTCCATTAGAATTACCTAAAATACCAGCTTCACCTTCTCCTTTAATTTTAATTGTTTCGCCATTGCGAATCCCTTGGGGAATATCAATGGTAATAGTTTTATTATCATAATAACGACCATCGCCTCCACAAACATGACATGGTTTTTCTGGAATTTTACCCCGGCCACGACATTTTGGACATTCAGTAATTTGAGTAAAAGCGCCAAAAATTGTTCTTTTTGTTTCCCGGATAACTCCCTCTCCTTTACACTGGGGGCAAGTTTTTAATTTAGATTCTGGCTCATAACCCTTACCATGACAATGCTCGCAAACCACATAAGTTTTGAAAGAAATATCTTTTCTTGTACCAAAAGCTGCCTCTTCTAAGGTGATTTCAGTTTTTATCTCTAAATCGCGACCGCGATAATGGTTTACAGTACGACGACGCTGTTTTGCTTCGCCACCAAAAAAATCACTAAAAATATCACCAAAATCAAAATTGCTACTAAAATTATCAAAAGAAAATCCAAATGGTCCTTCAAAATTAAAATTATTAAAATCAAAACCTTGAAAACCAGGTTGGGCGCCAAATCCTTCGAAGGCAGTGCCAAAACGGTCATATTGCGCTCTTTTTTCTGGATTAGATAAAACTTGATAAGCTTCATTAATCTCCTTAAATTTTTCCGCATCCCCTCCTTTATCAGGATGATACTTATGAGCCAACTTATAAAAAGCCTTCTTGATATCATCTTGAGAAGCATTTTTAGGCACTCCTAAAATATCATAAT
>JAAZNP010000052.1 GCA_012798235.1 Parcubacteria group bacterium | reverse complement strand
TTTATTGTATCGTACATAGGTGGCGGTAAATTTGTTCTGCTCTGGATTCCCATGTATTATTTTTGGCAATTTTTTTACAGTTGGTAATATATGTTTTGTCATTTCTCACATCAAGAGCTTTTTGTATTTGATTTGAGAAGTCATCGGAATTGTTTTTAGAGATGAATACTCCTTGATAACTTATACAATCTTCCAGGTCTTCAGTAATAATGGTTGGTTTTCCCATGGCCATGTATTCATAAAACTTTAATGGAGACGTGGCTTTCGCTATTTCGCCCCTAACAAATGGGATAGTAGCAATGTCAAACCAAATTGCATATTTGGGTAATTCTTGATAAGTTTTAGAACCCAAGAAAAAAATATTATTTAATTCTTTAAGAATTGAAAGTGATTTGTCATAGTCAACTCCAATAAGCACAAAATTCCATTCAGGATGCATTATTGCCGTTTCGTTGATTAAATCATAGTCAATCCACTTAGCTATGGCACCATAATAACCGATTATTGGTTTTTTACTTTTAACAATATTTTTAAGATCTTTGGGAACTTTATTGATATTCTTTTTTAGCTGAAAATGATCGTACTCAACCCCATTTTGAACCAAGAGAACCCTATCTTTTGGATAACACGTCAACATCTCTTTGTAAAGTTTGTTAGAGACGCAAAGTACCAAGTCGGCAATTTTTGATTTTTTTATAAAGTTATGTCTTTCTAACAAAAAATCCGCCATTTTTTTAGATCCGGAAATCTCTTCATGAATCTCATCAACGTAATCGTAAATAATTTTATGACCAAGTGATTTATATTTATTAATTTCATTAATTGTTGTGAATTGTTGTGTGGAAAGTAAAAAAATCCAGGGGTTTTTAACATATTTTAAAAGTAATTCCCACTTATTGGTTAAATAAAGCATTTTTTCTCTTTCTTTAATTCCATCTATTTCTTTAATACCGTAATTGCCACTTCCATAAAAGTAGATTAGTTTTCTGGATAATTGTTTTGCTAAATGCTGAGGTCTTTGATACAGGGATGTATTCCAATCAAGTGTTGGTAAAGCGATTATTTTTAGAGAATTTTTTTGATTGATTTTGCTAATAAGTCTTCCAAAGAATAAATTATCTCGATAGTTCTTAACTTTAATTAGAAATGGTTTAAACGCGTACCAAGCTGGTCTAAACATATTTTTGATTTTTTTTATTTGTATTTTTTTTGTTAACCCCCATTTACTATCAAAATATTTACTATTTTTTTTGAATAATTTTTTATACGAATCGGTGTGAACGTTCGTTGTTTGGTGGTGGTTGTGTACTATTAGTTCATATGGGCAATATGCAATAGTACCCCCGGTATTTTTTATTTTAAATGCTAAGTCTGTATCCTCAAAACAAGAAGGATCATATTTTTCATCAAAATAATTCACCCTTTTTAAAGTTGATTTTTTTATTAACATTCCTCCACTACCAAGATAATCAATGTTAGTTCTAAACAGTAGTGATGGATTTATTAACTTATCCTCTGCATATTCACCAATTGGTCCACCAAAGTCTTGATTTGTAATAAACCCCCCCGCCCAACTAATTGATTCTATATTTTGATAATTCAATATCGAGTAGATTGGTACATCCAACCATTTAGATGAAACCGGGTATTGGTCACTATCAAGAAATAAAACGTATTCACCGTTTGCTTTTAGAATACCTAAGTTTCTTCCACTTGAGCATCCATTTTTAGGATTCTGAAAAATTTTAATTTTGTCTTTATATTTACTTTTTAAGTATTCAAAAGAATTGTCTGAAGAATTGTTATCAACAATAATAATTTCATAATTATAAGAATTAAAAAATATAAGGTTGTCGATGCATTTATCTATGATTAATTTATTGTTGTAGTTTAATACAATTACAGAAATTTTAGGTACTGAAAAGTTGTAGAAAAAATTTGCTGATTTTAAAATATTTTGACACCTTTGATACCATGAGTTTTGAAGAGTAAAAAGCGTAGTATCAACAATTGATATATTTTTATCCTGTAAGTTTGCTATCCACGATTGGATATTATTTCCACTAAAAACGTTTGGATATGTTTGTACTTCAGGTAGTTTTGTTGATAATATCGGTTTTCCCATTGAAATATATTCAAATATTTTTAGTGGACTTACATATTTTCCTATGGTATCTGCCTTAAATGGGAGTAGAGCCCAATCAGAGTATTTAAGATAATTTGGTAAATCACGTTGCGGTTTAAGTCCAAGGAAATGAATATTTTTAGGAAATTCGTTAATTTGAAGGTTATTTGGAATATCTCCTATTAAATTAATAGAAAACTTTTTGTTACTATTAGCCAACGAAATTATTAAATCCCAGTCAAACCAGTCTCCCCAAAGAGATCCGTAGTATATTAATGTTTTATCACCGATGATAAGATCATTAGGTTGCAGATAATTATTATTCGGATTAAATAGATCTATGTCTACTCCATTAGGTGAGTATGATAATTTATTGTTATATTTTGAATTAATTTTTTCAGATAAATTTTTAGAAGTAATGTTTATTAATGATGAATATTCCAAAAACGTTTGAAATATTTCATCTGAGAAAAAAGTGTTTCCCAGAGAGGAATCCCAATTATCGATATGTTCATATATAATAAAAATATTATTTTTGAGAGCGAAATCTAAAAATGGAATATAGTCCCTATAGGGTAACTCAAATATAAAAATAGAATTATCTTTTGTAATACTCTTATTAAGAGAGAATTTTTGAATGTGTTCGTGTGATGTGAGAGGGAGATTGATTTTTAAATGTTCGCTTTTATCACTTGATTCAAATGCATATATATAATGGACGCTATAACCCATTATATTGAACGTTTTTGTAAGTTGTGATGAACGTTGTCCACCTCCAATATCCCAATATGGAACACCAGAAAATATATAAACGTTTTTTTCTTTATTAGAACCCAAGCTGTTATTAAGTTGATTTCCCAATATACTTATCTCGTCATTTTTGCCATTTTCAACATTATTTGTATATCTTTTTAAATTTATTAAATTACCACGAATTGAAAGGTAATGTTGATATATTTTCCACACTCTTGCATTATATATTTCATCCAAATGTTCCTGATTTTTCAATATAATTTCATTTTTTTCGTTAATAGCGGAAATTAGTAGTTCTATTTGTTTATTGTGTTTTTCTTCTTTTTCGATGATTTCTTTTTTAAGGCCAGAAATTTCGTTTACATATTCAGAATTTAAAATGTCAAACAAATAACCCATACGATTTATATGTTTTGTACTACATTTTTTCTCAAAGGTGCTTTCTCTTGGGTATCTCAACTCTAGTGCTATTATTGCCGCTTCAATATATTTTTCGTTATACGTCTCTCCTTGTGATACGGAAATAAATTTATATTTAGGATTAAATATTTCTAATATCTCTTGAATATCTTGTTGATAATATTTAGATCCCATTCCAAACTCAAAAAGGTCATTTTCATTGTCACTAATAACTCCCAGTTTTTTTTGTAAGCAATTTAATTCGTATAATTCCCAAAAATTTAATTCATGTTTTGTTCTAAATTGATTTGAAATATTTTTCTCAATAAATTTTTCATATCTTTTGAGGATATCGATTTGGTCTTTCTTAATTATTGTATATGGTGCATGTTTTATATAAAGTTTATCGGTAATCTCAGGATGTTCCATATGAAAAAGTTCAAATGAATTTTCAAAGTCATACCAACTAATATTTTCTCTGGTATTAAAAAATTTAATAATATTATCAATGGCTTCAGAATTTAATTCTTCAATATTTATAAAATTTATTTTTGGTTTTTCTAAATCTAAACCAATATTTTTTGAAAAAAATATTGGTTTATTATCAGGAGTAAAGAAATCTGATTTATTAAGTGGTTTATTTACGAGAAAATCATCATTGAAACATATAAATTTATCGGACAAGTTTTTTATATATGGAATAAAAAATTCTATAAGACTGGAGTTAAATACAGGAGTTTTTACATATTTAGGAAAAATATCTTTATGGTCAACAATGGTAATTTTTGGATTATTAGTATCTAGCCATTTTGGAATTTGGTTGTCGGTGACAATAAATATTTTTCGTACCCATCGCATGTATTGATCTATAGATCTGAGTGAGTACTTTAATTCGTCATGGTTTTGAAATCTTCCAGGTGATATACCATTTTCAGTAAAATTACCTTTAAATTTTTTAAATGCTTCGTCTCTCTTCTTTTGCCACTCTGGATCACTGCCATCAACCCACGTATAGACAATATCTATTGGTTCATTGTTAAGTTCATTTTTCATTGTTAAGTTTATTTTTCCTTTATCGATTTGATAATAATTTTTGATGCATCACTATTTCCAAATGGATTTGGCAAACTTCTATCAACGGATAACATTTTTTTTGATGAAGAAATAATTAATTCTTTAAGAACTATGGATATTTCAGACTCGAATTTACAGAAAAAAGGTTGCATAATCTTTCAGTATTTAATATTTGATAGTAATGTACGTATACCATCATTATATATGCTATCTAATATCATAATAATGGATCGATTGTTATTTGCCATCATAATTCTTTCATTTTCATTTGGCAGATTATTGATTGAGAAATCATCAACTGTAATATACGAAAAATGAAGGGATGGTAAGTCTCCGATATTAGGACTTTTTACTATTGGAAT
>JAAZNP010000007.1 GCA_012798235.1 Parcubacteria group bacterium | reverse complement strand
ATTCATTATATCTTGATTAATACTGTAAATATTACTAATTATTAACCAAGATATTACAAATACTAATAAAATTACAAAACAAATGATTTTTATTGTTTTCATATTCTTACCTCCTTATCAAATCCATGAGTTGTTTTCGGCCAAGCCTTTATTCTCCAAATATAAGTTAGTACCGCTAACCAATGGTAATAATATAAAAAGAGCAAAGGAAAGAATAGTAATCCTCGCCATCCTCTCTCTTTATAAACCCTTGCGGCAATAGAAATATTCCAGACAATCCAGGGACTTGCCCAAACCCAAATAGGAACAAAAGAAGCAGAAACTGGTAATCGCAAAAAGAAAACCAACCAAAGAAGCATCGTTAAAAACGGTGCCAAAACAATCATTGGGGCGATGAGATAATGTAAATCCAAAGGTTGATTCCAATAATATTTGGCATAACGAAAAATAACCTGAAAATGCCCTTTAGTCCATCGAGCTCGTTGCTTAAAGAAATCAGACCACCAAGGTGTTTTTTCATCAAGGACATAAGTTGTAGTACACCAACCAAGTTTATATTTATTCACTGTTAATTTCGTGCATAAAGCAAAATCCTCGCTAAAGGCCCATTCATCATAATATCCAACTTGGGCGAGAACATCTTTTTTGACAGCTTCACCGGTTCCACCAAACAAAGCATTTAATCCTAATTTCTGTCTCGTTTTTTGATAGATATCAGAAAAAATAAAAAATTCTAGATCTTGAAGTTTTGTTAAGAGGTTAAACTTAGGATTAAGGGTTTCTATCTTGGTCTGCACGCCATCATAATAAGGAAAATAGGAGGCTAGTTTTTCGAGAAAATCTTCTGGGACACTATTATCAGCATCAAACACTACAATCACTTCCCCTGTGGCTCGCTTAGCGCCATAATTTAGAGCGACACTTTTACCATAAGGCGCATTTTTAAGTTCTAAGGGTTTAATTCTTTCATCATTAATTTGGCTAATTATCTCATAAGTATTATCATCGCAATTGTGGCAAATAATAATAAGTTCAAAATTTTGATAGGTTTGCTTTAGGATGTCTTGAATGATATTACCTATTACTTTTGCCTCGTTTCTAGCCCCAATTAAAACACTGAACTTTCCCGTAAAAGTGTGTCCCTTAAATGGTTTTTCTTTAAAGAATAATCCCCAAATTCCATAAACCGTAGAGATTGTGCAAATTATAGTAGCTGTTATTCCTATGGTGTAAGTGAGGAATGTCAAATCTATCAGCGATTTCTGTATTTGATTAACTAATTGACCAAAAGCCACGAGTAATAATATTGGACCAGTTGCCCAAATAACAGTAAAAAACACTATATCTTTTTTAGAATCAATCCCAATACTACACAAACGCGTTTTTAACCATCCTTTCAACTTGCTTACAAGTTTTTTCATCGCATCATCTCCTTTCGTATCGATATCTAGAAAGTACTAATTAAGTTTTCAAAGAACTTTCAAGCCCTATTTCAGGGTATTTTATTATATAACAAGAGAGATTTTTGGTCAAGATAGTTTGATTTATTACGTGTGGATCTGTTATACTACTATCAATGAAAAAGCAATTTTATAAACCACTCATTATTATTGGCCTTGCCATTATTAGTCTAGAGATTTTAAGCATGGTGTCTTCAATTTGTTATTTTTTAATAAATAAAGTAAAAATAGAAAAAAGAGATTTAACTTTTTATAAAAATATAGCTAATAATTATCAATTAAGTTTAGAAAATAAAATTCAAGAAAATTTATTTTTGCAACAACAATTGGCGCAACAAGAGGCTGAGGTGGGCAATTTCCGCGTACAATTAAGTTCTTTAACAGAAAATGTGAATACTCTTGTTAAATTAAGGAATCTTGATGAAGAATTGCTCAAAAAATACTCTAAAGTTTATTTCCTTAATGAAAATTATGTACCAAAAACCTTATTAAAGATTGATTCTCAATATGTTAATAATTCTAAAGAACAATAT
>JAAZNP010000051.1 GCA_012798235.1 Parcubacteria group bacterium | reverse complement strand
TTTTCAGAAAAATACAGAAAATATTAAAAAATAATTAAGGAAAGTTCCTTTATGAAATTACGAATTTTAAAGCTGGAATTAATAGGAATAGTATTTATTACTATTTTGGGTAGTTTATTACATTTTACTTTTGAATGGTCCAATAGAAATCTTTTAGTAGGAGCATTTTCAGCTGTCAATGAAAGCACTTGGGAGCATTTAAAATTAGCGGTAATCCCAGCCATTATTTGGATGTTAATTGAAACGAAGCTATTAAAAGATAAACCAGAAAATTTCTTTTTTGCCAAAACAAAAGGTATTTATTTAATGCCCTTTTTAATTGTAGTGATTTTTTATTCTTATAAAGCTATTTTAGGAACTCACTCTTTATTTTTAGATATTTTAACTTTTATTGTGGCAGTAATTTTAGGGCAATTATTAAGTTATAAATTAATGTTTTGGTCCGAGATTCCTCAAGTTTCTAATAAAATCGCTTTAATTTTTTTGATTTTATTGGTATTTTCATTTGTAATTTTTACTTTTTATCCGCCTCACAATTTCTTGTTTTTAGACCCAGTATCCCTTAAATATGGGATTTAAGACATTATTATTATCTGTTGTGATATGTTAAAAAAATTAACGTTTTTTATAATCGCTAGTTTATTGAGTATTATTTTAATAAGCACTATTTCGATTAAAAATACTAATTTGGAAGTTGCCCCCAATACTGCTTCTACAGTTTTACAGGAAACAACCACTGCTCCATTAAAAGAAAGTAAAAATACAGAAGATACTTATTTAGTTACGCGGGTTATTGATGGTGATACTATTGAAATCGAAGGCGGTCAAAAAGTACGTTATATTGGAATTGATACTCCAGAAACAGTAGATCCTCGAAAACCCGTTCAATGTTTTGGGGTTGAGGCTTCTAAGAAAAACAAAGAATTGGTTGAGGGGAAAAGAGTGAGATTAGAAAAAGATGTTTCAGAAACAGATAAATATGGTAGATTGTTAAGATATGTTTATGCTGATGATATTTTCGTTAATGATTATTTGGTAAGGCAGGGATATGCTTATGCGAGTACTTTTCCTCCGGATGTAAAATATCAAGATAAGTTTGTAGAAGCCCAAAAAGAAGCACGAGAAAATAATCGCGGTTTATGGAGCGCTTGTAGCGGCTTACAACAAACTACTATTTCTTTAAGCCCTATTAATTCTTCTAGCAATTCTCAATGTTTAATTAAAGGCAATATTAATAGCGAAGGTGAAAAAATTTACCATTTACCTGATTGCCCTGATTATGAGAAAACGAAAATAGATGAAAGTAGGGGAGAACGGTGGTTTTGTACTGAGGAAGAAGCAATTAAAGCTGGTTGGCGCAAAGCTTTAAATTGTTCTTAAATAATTTTAATTATGAAAAAGAGAATAACTAAAAATTGGTCAAAATATGTGACGGAACATAGTTTTGCTTTGCAATTAGAAGAAGGAGTTTTTACTTGGGATGATCCTAAAAAAATCGCTTGTTCTTTAAAGAAATCAGCTGAGGAAAGTTTAAATCGTAAGGGCACGCCTTATCAGTCAGCAATGTCGATGCTTAATTTTTATATTAATCGAGCTGGTAAAAATTTAAAACCAGAAAGAAGAAAAGTTTTAGAACAGGCAAAAAAGGAATTAAGAAGGCTTTTTAAGATAGAATAAAATTAATTGTTTTAATATTACTTTTGAAGTATTATATTAATTATGAAAAAAGTGGGTTTAGCTTTAGGTAGTGGCGGCGCTAGGGGATTAGCTCATTTAGGAGTTATTAAAACATTAGTAAAAAATAATATCCCCATAGATTTTATTGCTGGTTCCAGTATCGGCGCTCTTATCGGTGGTTTATATGCTGTTTATCAAGACCCTGATAAGATTGAATCTTTAATTAATCGATTTTCTTATCGAGATTTTATTACTATTTTTGCTAATGTTGATTTTAGAATTAAGGGATTAGTGAAAGGAGACAAAGCAATTGAATTTTTAAGGAAGACAATTGGTAATGTTAAAATTGAAAATTTATCAATTCCTTTTCGGGCTGTAGCAACTGATATTAATACTGGTGAAATAATTGTTTATGATAAAGGTGATTTAATTGATGCTATTCGGGCTAGTGGTTCAGTGCCAGTAATTTTCCGTCCCATGTTCTACCAAGGAAGATATTTAGTAGATGGCGGTATTGCTATGCCAGTACCAGTAAAAGTTGTTCAAGATATGGGTAGCGAATTAACTATTGCTGTTAGCTTAGAAGCAGTATATGTTTTTGATAAAGCACTTGAAAAACAAATTAATAGAATAAATGCTTATACTATTGCTGTTAAATCCTTGAATTTATTACGCTATCATTTGGCGCAAGCAAATATTAAAGAAGCTGATATTGTTATTGCTCCTAAAGTCAAGAATGGTTCGTGGTTAAATTTTGTTAGCGGTAGAGGTAAGGAAATTATTAAAATTGGAGAGGAAGAAGGGCTCAAGGTTATTCCTCAGATTAAAAAAGTATTGGAAATTTAGAGTTTTATTATAAAAAAATGCTGCCTCCTTTAGGCCTTGCGGCTTCAAAGAGACAGCAATGGTGCTATTTGTCGGCCTTGCGGCCTCCAAATAACACCACTACCATTTTAGCAGATCCAAAATCCTTGTCAAGAGATTTATCCACAATTGAGATTAATAATTAAAATCATTAATATGACCAAAAAATTAGTTGTAAAACCATTGAGAAAAGATACTTATTTAACCGTAATTCAAAATGCCTGCGGTTCTAAAATGTGGGCAAATAATTATGCTTTAGTTAATGGTAAAAAGGAAGATATTTTGCAGAATGGTTCTACTTCCTGCGCTTTTTTTGTCAGTTCTATTTTAAAAATGTTTGATTTAATTAAAGACTTACACGTTACGGTTAATGGCACAGAAAAAGATTTAAAACAATCTGGTTGGCGGAGAATTGCTGTCACTTCTAAAATGCCACCCGGCAGTATTCTTATTTGGGAAAAGAAAAAAGCTTTAGAAGCTAAAAATAAAAATACTGCTACTCATGCTCATATTGGCTTTTATATCGGCAAGGAGCAAGCTGTTAGTATCTGGATTTTTCATAATTTTCCTATTATTCATCATTGGACATATTCAGGAAAAAGAAAAGTATTAAGAGCTTATTGGAATCCTAAAATCTAAAGAAAGGGAAGCAATTTTAAGGAAGTTAGGCCCTCTTAAATTTAATCAAAAATTGAAAACTTAATTTAAAAATAAAATTTTGGAAATTAAAAAATAAGAGCGATGAAAGATTACTCAATTAAAAAATGGGGAAGAAAAGGCAAGGTGGCTTATCGCACTCCTAGCCGTTTAGCGCACCAGCCAGATCTATATCTCAAAAGAAGGCACCAGCGTTTAAAAACACTAAAGATTAGTCAGGCTCATTTTAAGTGATTTTATTATAAAAAAATGCTGCCTCCTTTAGGCCTTGCGGCTTCAAAGAGACAG
>JAAZNP010000050.1 GCA_012798235.1 Parcubacteria group bacterium | reverse complement strand
GGTAAAGGTTTTGTTCTCCTGCTCAGGCTTCTCCCTCGACAAGCTCAGGATCGCCTTCGCAGACAAAGCCCTTTACTTACTATAAAACTCAACGATTGAGGGAAAATCAATGGGCATTTTTAATTCTTCTAAATCTGGTTCTTTGACGATAGTAATAGTTAATTTATCAGGATCTACTTCTATAAATTTAGGAGGATTATTTTTGGTTAACTTTTCTTTGATATTTTTGAAAATTTCGCGTTGAAGAACATTTGGATTTACTGAAACAATATCTCCGTGTTTTAAAATGGTTGATGAAATATTATGCTTACGACCATTTAACAAAAAGCAACCATGAGAAATTAATTGGCGAGCTGAAGCTCGATTAGAAACGAAACCAGCTCGAACGATAACATTATCAAGGCGGCTTTCTAAAATCTGAGCTAAAATTATTGGTGTAGCTCCTTGTTTTTTATATGCTAAATTAAAATAACGTTGTAGTTGTTTTTCTCTAATACCGTAGATTAATTTTGCTTTTTGTTTTTCTAATAGTTGTCGGCCATAAGGCGTTAAGGCTGGTTTTCTTTTATTCTTGCCATGGAAAGCAATGCCCCTTCTAACCATTGGGCATTTGGGAGTATAACATTTTTCTCCTTTGAGAAATAATTTTTCTCCTACAGCGCGACATTTTTTACAAATTTCATCTCGCATAACAAATTAATGATTAAAATTTTATACTCTTCTGACTTTCGGCGGTTGCGGACCATTATGAGGAATCGGAGTAATATCTTTTATTAAATCAATTTCTAAACCATGACTAGCAATAGCGCGAATGGAAGATTCCCGTCCGCCGCCAATGCCTTTTACATATACTTCAACAGTTTTAAGTCCACTTTTCTTAATTTTTTCTAGTAAAGCCTCAACTACTTTGGAAGCAGCGAAAGGAGTTGCTTTCTTTGGCCCCTTAAAACCTAATGCTCCTGCAGAACTCCAAGCTATTAAATCTCCTTTCAAGTTAGTTAAAGCAATAAGAGTGTTATTATAAGAAGCAGTAATATAAATTCTACCTTTTTCTAATTGAACATTAGGTAGTTTAGCTTGGGAACTAGATATCTTTTCTTCAATTTTAGAGATATCTTCCCCTAATTTAGTAACAACTCGTTTTTTCCCCATAAGTTTAAGTAGGTGAAGCCGCTTTTCTTCGTCCTGAACCGACTGTTTTCCTTACATTACCCCTGACAGTACGAGAATTAGTTTTAGTTCTTTGCCCTCGTACTGGTAATCTGCGGATATGACGAATTCCTCGATAAGCATTAATATCAATCAATCGTTTAATATTAGATTTGATTTCTCGGCGTAAATCACCCTCAATTTTAATTTTATTTTTTTCAATATAATCTTTGATAGCATTTAATTCTTGACCGCTTAATTTATTGGTTTTTTTATTAGGGTCAATTTTAGTATCATTAAGAATTTTTTTAACTAAAGAAGGGCCTATGCCATAAATATAGGTTAAGGAGATACTAATATTTTTATTATCAGGAATATCAACACCTAAAATACGCGCCATATTAATAAAATTAACCTTGTCTTTGTTTGTGTTTAGGATTAGTACAAATTACATAAAGACGCCTTTTACGTCTTACAATCTTGCAATTTTTACATATTTTTTTAACCGATGCTTTAACTTTCATAAGCGATAAATAATTCGGCCCCTTTTGGGGTCGTAAGGAGAAAGTTCTACAACGACCTTATCTCCAGATAAAATTTTAATGCGGTGAAGTCGAAGTTTTCCAGATAAATGAGCCAAGATTTCTTCCCCGGTAGTCAGGCTTACACGAAACATAGCATTACGTAAGGCTTCTGTAACTATCCCCTCTTTTCGCAAATCGTTTTTACTGGGCATAAACTTTTTGTAGTTTATCAAAATAGATGATTTTAGTCAACCCCTCACTTGGAATTGATAAGCAAATTCATTTTATGAATTTGCTAAATTATTTTAAAAGAGTTTTTTAGCAGCTAAGTATATATTGAGTAATTTTAAATTATCTTAGTAGTTCTTGATGGAATCAATCAATTCCAAGTGAGGGGTCAATCCCCTAATCTATTGTTATATTAATTTTTTTAACGTTATTAGGTACACTCTTAAGCCAGAAAGGAGAAAGTTTGGCTTTTGCTTGCTCAACTCCATCAAGGCCTTTTAAAATTAAAGTCAAATCTTCTTGATTTTTTCCTTTAATGCTATTTTTAATTTCTTCCGTATCCAAATGGTAGCAAAGCGTTTGTTTCGCTGATAGAGTGACTTTGAGAGTGCCTACTTTAAAATCAGGATTAACTGTTTTGTATTCGATAACCGGTTCTCCGCAATAATCATATTTTTCTGGCTTTTGATTATCAAATTGTTTTTTTAGTAAATTAATTAAATCTTCTTTTCTAAAAGCAATGACACTAACATCACCACTACCGGATACTTTAAAGTTTTGACGAAAATTTCCAATTTCAACATCAGTAGATAATTTATTGATTTTAACACTGCTTTTCGCGCCATCAATAATAATTAATTCAGCAGGAATTTTATTCTTAATATCCTCAGCAATTTTATCACTAATAACTTTAACAACGGCGTTTTGGGCATTAGTTAGATCATCAGCTGTAACCATAGGCATCGAACCTAAACTGCCACCAGTCATAGGATTTTTACTGATTCCATAAAAACCTTAAAATTTATCAGTTCCTTTAAAACCAGGGATAGTAAATTTGCAAGGTTCAGTGCAAGCAGGAATATTATAATCAGGGCCTGGTTGATCAGCAGTTACATTCACATCAATGGATGCTGGTTGTAGTACTCCATCTTTAGTGGTGGCACCAGGAATAACGATGCGTGAATCTAAACGGAAAATTTTCCCATCACTAGTTTCAAATCTCGTTGTGGCTACTAAAATTTGAGGTGAAGTGGAGTAATTATTAATAATAGTGATAACTCCTTTTGCTTTAGATTCATCTTTCCCCTGGCCCGTACTTTTAAATTCTTGTTCATCGGACTCGGTAAAAACAAATAAATTTCCCGGAATAACCCTTTGGCTATAATTAGATTCAGTGATGTTTTTATCAATAACTACCGGCAGGCTATCTAAAGAAAGATTTAATTTTTTAGCTGTTAGATTTATGTCTACTTTAGCTAAAGCAATAAATCCTAAATAATAAAAAAGTCCAATAGTTAAAAGAGGGATAATAATACCCAAAATTTTTGTTTTTAATGGGATTTTTGTTCTCAATGGCAATTCTTTGCTTAATGGCGATTCGTAAGAAGTTAATTCTTCTAAAAGCTGCTCCTCGGTGGTGCTAATTGCCTCTGGCTCTTCTTCAACCATTCTTGTTTTTTCTTCCGGTAATTTTTGAGTAGATTGAACTTTAATAAAAACGCTCTCCTCTTTGGCTACTTGGACATTAAATTGCTTATTTTCCGGTGGGTAAATATCAATTACTTTTTTCTTTTTAGCATTAACCATAAAAATAATGTAATGTTTAAATCTTATTTATTATAGCAAATTTATTTATTATATCAAGCAAGCCTTAATTCTTCTAATTCCCTGCCCCACTGCTTCCTCTTTCAATATTTGAAAACGACCTAATTCTTTGGTAGAAGTAACATGGGGACCAGCACAGATTTCTGCAGAAAAAATTTGCCCTGTATTCTTATTTTTTATTTCATAAACAATAACTTTTTCAGGGTAGCGATCCTTAAAAGTGCCTAAAACCCCATTTTTTACCGCTTCCTCATAACTAGTTTCATAATGATTAACTACCAAATCCTGACTAATAGCCTCATTAACGATATTTTCTATTTTTTGCAGTTCCTCCTCGGTTAATCTGCGGTTAAAAGGAAAATCAAAACGTAATCTTTGCGGCGTAATATCAGAACCTTTCTGTTCAATTTTGGGATCAATAATTTGTCTCAAAGCAGCTAAAAGCAAATGAGTAGCTGTATGTAGTTTTGTTATTTGTATTTTATCTTTTTCATTTTGTACGGTATTAATGCCGTGACCACCAAATTTTTTAGTTTGGCCAGCGCGAGAAATATTTTGATGATTATTAAATTCTTTTTCAAATTCTATTTTATCCACTTCTTTACCTTGTTCTTGAGCCATATCCTCCAAAATTTCTAAAGGAAAACCATAACTTTCATATAATCGAAAAGCATCTTTACCAGAAATTATTTTATTATTACCCAATTTCTTCAGCAATTTTTCCCATTCTTTGCTCCCCGCCAGTAACGTTTTTTCAAATTTTTCTTTTTCTAAATTGAAAATTGATATAATTTCTTCTTGATTATTTAATTCAGGATAAAAATGGCTGTATTTATTTTTAATAATATTATATCCTTGAAGATACCAATCTTCACTCAAATTAATTAATTTCGCAAAGCGCACCAAGCGTCGTATTAATCTTCTTAAAATGTATCCTTTATCAGTATTAGAAGGTAAAATGCCACTAGCAATAACAAAAATAGTAGCACGATAATGATCAGCAATGATCCGATGAATCCTTTCATCGAAATGAGCACTATTCTCTTTTAAAGTTGACATTAAATCTTTAAATATATCAGTATTAAAAATAGTTTTACTTTCATCTTGAGGGAATTGCATTACTTTAACTAATCTTTCTAAGCCCATGCCAGTATCTACTCCATTAACTTTTAAAGGAGTTAGTTTTTTATCATTAGTTTGATAATACTGATTAAAGACTAAATTCCAAATTTCTACTCCGTCAACATAGATTTCCGTGGTAGGACCACAAGGTCCTTCATTACCTGTAGGACCCCAAAAGTTATCTTTTCGCTCTCCCAAAATAATTTTTTCTTGAGGAACGCCTAATTTTAACCATGTTTGATATGATTCTTCGTCAAAGGGAATCTCTTCATTGCCTTTAAAAACACTAATAGTGATGCGGGAAAGAGGTATTTCTAATATCTGATTAATAAACTGCCAAGCATATTTAATTGCTTCTTCTTTAAAATATCCTCCAAAAGAAAAATTTCCCAACATTTCAAAAAAAGTTAAATGACTTTCGTCTCCCACTGCTTCAATATCGCTCGTTCTTAAACATTTTTGGCAAGTAGTAACATTAAGATTATTTAACGGTTCCTGAATTAAAGAATGAATATCAGTAAAGGGATTTTTGATACCGCTATAATATAATTTAAATTGCTGCATTCCAGCAGTAGTAAATAAAACCGAGGAATCATTATCGGGAATTAAAGAAGAGGAAGGAATTATTCGATGCCCCTTTCCAGCAAAAAAATCTAAAAATTTTTGACG
>JAAZNP010000049.1 GCA_012798235.1 Parcubacteria group bacterium | reverse complement strand
TCCCGAAACCAATGCGCCAGCTAATCGCTGGGGTTATTTTTGCGATTATTTAACGCAGCGTGGTCACGAGGTTTTTGTTTTAACTTCTTTTCCCAATCATCCCTTGAGAAAAATCTTTCCTAATTATAAAAATGCTTGGTGTTATCGAGAAGAGAAAAATGGCATTAAAATTATTCGCACCTGGACTTATATTTCTTCTTCAATTAAATTTTTACCTCGTTTGCTTAATTATCTGTCGTTTGCTTTTTCTAGTTATTGGAACAGCAAAAAAATTCCCCCCGTTGATTTAATTATTATTTCTTTGCCGCCAATCTTTATTGGTTTTACTGGCTTGAGAATAGTTCGACAAAGAAATATTCCTGTTATTTTAGATATTCGCGACTTATGGCCCGAAGCCGCAGAAAGTACTGGCTATATCAAAAAAGGATTTATTTATCAATTATTTAAACAACGAGCTAAAAATCTTTATCAAAAAGCTAATTGTTTAATTGTAAATTCGCCCGCCCTCAAAAAGCATTTAGTTACTGATTATGCTGTTTCGGCAAATAAAATTGTTTATATTTCCAATGGAGTTGATTTTGAATTATTTAGCCAAGAAGTAGACACTTCTTTTGTTGAGCGTCAGTATAATTTATTTGATACTTTTGTTGTTTCTTATATTGGACTTTTAGGTTTTGCGCAAAATTTAGAAGTAATTATTGAAACTGCCCAATTATTAAAGGATAATAAAGATATTAAATTTTTAATCGTGGGCGTGGGGCCTCTCGAACAAAAATTAAAGGTCCAAGTTAAGAAATTAAAACTGGATAACATTATCTTTACGGGTTTAATCCCCCATAATGAAATCAACCAATATATTGGTGTGAGCGATATTTGTCTGATACCTTATAAAAACGACCCTGTTTTCAAAGAGAATATTCCTTCGAAGATGTTTGAATATATGGCAGCTAAAAAACCAATTATTATCAATTTAGAAGGGGAAGCTAGCCGCATGATTCAAGAGGCGCAAGCAGGAATATTAGTAAAGCCTAATGACCCCCTTGATTTAAAAACGCTATTTTGGAATTAAAAAAAGATAAATTTTTACGAGAGAAAATGGGTTTGTGCGGGGCGCAATACGTTGAAAAATTTTTTGATAAAAATGAATTAGGCAGAAATTTAACCATGCTTTTAGAAGATGTTATTACTTAATTTTTTTAAAATTATTTTTTTGCTAGTTGGAGATTTTGGAGGTTTTATTCTTGGTCTCGGAACAGCTATTTTTATTCGTTATGGCTTTGTTTTTAATGGAAGTCTCTGGCGCCAAAGTTGCTATTATTTTATTCCGGTCTTTTTGATTTGGCTTTTAATTTTCTTTATTTTCCGTTTATACGAATTGATTTATTTAGCCAATCGTAAAGAATTTTTTGAAAGAATGGCTAAAATTTCTTTAATCAATATCATCAGCGCCGTTATTTATTTTTATTCTGTTTCTTTCGAATATTATCGGCCATCGTTGGTTTTGGTTTTAACAGTTTTTTTCTCTTTATTATTTGTATTTTTATGGCGCATTATCGCCAATAAGTTGTTGGGCTTAAAGAAAATTAAAGTTGTTTTAAAAAGTATTCATCCTCGAGCTGAAGAATTAAAGCAAATAATTGAGAAAAATCCTCAATTAGGTTATGAAATAAATGAGGGCCTTAATGAAGATGAAAAGACAATAGTTATTATTGATGAATTAGATTCAGAGGCCGATACTCCTTATTGCCGCCATCTCCCATTAGAGGAATTTTATGAATTGATTTGCCAAAAAGTTTCTTTAGATTTAATTTCTTTAAATTGGTTTAATGAAGCTAGACAAACAAACCGAATCTATTACGAAGTGATTAAAAATGTAAGTGACCGCATTTTTGGGTTTCTTTTCTTTTTGGTTACTCTGCCTCTTTGGCCAGTGATTGCTTTTTTAATTAAAATTGATTCTTCGGGAGAAATCATTTATCGTTCTCAAAGGATTGGCCGCAATAAAAAACCATTTTCTATTTATAAATTTCGCACTATGGTTGAGGGCGCTAATAAAATCGGACCGGCTTGGACAGAAGAAAATGATACTCGCATTACTCGCATGGGTAAGTTTTTAAGAAAAACTCATTTAGATGAATTACCGCAAGTTTTAAATATTATTAAAGGGGATATTTCTTTTGTTGGCCCGCGACCCGAAGAAGAGGCGCTAACTAAACTATATGAAAAAGAAATTCCTTATTATGAGTATCGTTTTTTAATGAAACCAGGAGTAGTGGGTTGGGCGCAAATTAATTATCCCCAGAGCGCTTCTTTGGAAGATGCCAGAAAAAAATATGAATATGATTTGTATTATTTAAAATATCGCAATTTAATTTTTGATTTTATCATCGCCTTAAAAGCCTGGCGCATTCCTTTAGAAATTCCCACGCACTGAATAAGGGGTTGACTTTTTTAAAAGATAAGTGTATAATACCCCTAGAGTGAGTGTTCATCGTAGCGGCGGAATTTATTTCCACCAAAGCGATCCTGCTATTTGTAGCCGAGCCCCGAGAATTTATTCTCGGGGCTCGTTTTTTTTACCCCCACACCATAACAAGTTTCAAGACGTCATGAAATTCGAATACTTCTTAATTAATAAGAAAAAGCTTTAATGCTAATATAATATTCTGTTTGGTAATTCTTAGCGTCTTGTTTAAAAATTATGAATTTGAGTCTTATCTACTTAGCCTAACTAGAAATACCATTATCCTTTAATTCATTAAGGTAATATATTCCCGAGTTCATAATTTTTAAACTTGTTTGGTGTGGGGGTTGATTATTGTTTTGTATTGTTTTACAATAAAGATGGGCCCGGAGGCTGAGCACTCGCTTAATACAAATAGCATTGGAGTACACCCCTTTGGGCCCCTCACTTGGAAAGAATATGTATTATGTATATATTCTAAAAAGTGTAAGAGATGATAATGTATATATTGGTTATACTAATGATCTGAAAAGGAGATTGAGAGAACATAATACATCTTCTTCTAAAGCAACCAAACCTCGTTTGCCATTAAAATTAATCTATTACGAAGCCTATCTCTCAGAGAAAGATGCTAAAGATCGTGAACTCAAACTTAAAAGATTTG
>JAAZNP010000048.1 GCA_012798235.1 Parcubacteria group bacterium | reverse complement strand
GGAAATAATCATGTAAAGGGCTTGATTTATTTAGAAAGAAAATATAACATTTATAAAAAGGCAATTAAGTATTATCTGGGCCGGTAGCTCAATCTGGTTAGAGCACTGCCCTGTCACGGCAGGGGTTACGGGTTCAAATCCCGTTCGGCCCGCTCAGATTTTAGTTAAATTTGACAAAGAAAATAATTCGAGTATAATAAAAATACTAAATATTATTATGTAACAGCTAATTGAAAATTTTGAAGAATTTAAGAAAAGACAACTTCCAAATTTTTGGTAGTTGTCTTTTTCTAAGAAAAGACAGTTCTTTAACAATTTAATAGAACAGGTTCAATTTTTCCTAGTTGTTCCAAGAGTTTTTTATTGAGGATTTGATCCTGGTCCAGGATGAACGCTGGCGGCGTGGATAAGGCATACAAGTCGAGCGCTCCTATTTTTCGCAAGAGAGATAGGGGAGCGGCAAACGGGTTAGTAATACCTTAGTACGTACCGTAGAATTTGGCATAGTTCATCGAAAGATGAAGTAATTCCAAATGGTCCCCTGAGATTTTTCGAATGGGGTAAAGTCGTAAGACGTTCTACGATCGGCTTAGGTCCTATCAGCTAGTTGGTGAGGTAATGGCTTACCAAGGCAATGACGGGTAGGGGGTGTGAGAGCATGACCCCCAACAATGGTACTGAGAACGGACCCTACTCCTACGGGAGGCAGTAGCCGAGAATCTTCGGCAATGGGCGCAAGCCTGACCGAGCGACGCCGCGTGCGGGATGAAGGTCTTCGGATTGTAAACCGCTTTTGTAGGGGAGAAAGCTGCTTTTGCAGTTTGATGTTACCCTACGAATAAGGAGCTGCAAACTACGTGCCAGCAGCCGCGGTAATACGTAGGCTCCAAGCGTTATCCGGATTTATTGGGCGTAAAGTGTCCTTAGGCGCCTCATTTCGCAAGAAGCTGGCTAATAAATTTTATTTATTAGTTGGTCAAGTCCTATGTTAAATTCCATGGCTCAACCATGGAACTGCATAGGAAACTGATGAGGTAGAGGAAGAAAGAGGTTAGCGGAACGCACGGTGTAGGGGTGAAATCCGTTGATATCGTGCGGAACACCGAAAGCGAAGGCAGCTAACTGGGTCTTTCCTGACGCTCTAAGACGAAAGCGTGGGGAGCAAAAAGGATTAGATAAATCCTTGTTCCGATAAAAAATCGGAACGAATGGTGTCCCTTCTAATGGCGACATTAGAATGCGCATCTAGCTGTATCGGGGAAGTCCTAACTGGTCAGTTAGGATAATCCCGAGGGAAGGTGTCAAAATTTTATTACAAAAATTTAGGCACCCCCGTAGAGACTATGTAAATTAAAAAGATAGAAAATGATAAAATCATTTTTGTCTGATCAATGTAAAGAAGTTATTTTAGGTTCATTGTTAGGAGATGGATCTTTGGAGATACATAAACCTTACAAGAATCCTCGTTTTTCTTTTCGTCATTCCATCAAGCAACAAGAGTATTTCTTTTGGAAAGTTAATCAATTAAAAGAAATCTCTGGAGAAAAATGTTGGTGGAAACAAGAAAAAAATGGTTTAGGTAATATAATGTTGCGTTATCAAAGTATAGCGACAGATTCGTTAATGGATTTATATAAATTAACCCATAAAGGTAAGCGATTAATTGTGCGACGTAAGTGGTTAAATAAATTAACTCCTCTCTCACTGGCTATTTGGTGGTTAGATGATGGTTCGCTAATTACTAATGGTCGTCGAGGAGTTTTGTGTACCGATCCCTTCTCTTACCCAGAACAAAAACTTATGGCTCGTTATTTATATAAAGTTTGGAATATAAAAGTTGCCATAGGCAAGATTCATAGAGAATGGGATGGGAAGCAGACTGAATATTATCGATTATGGATTCGATCAAGTGAAGAATTACAAAAATTGTTGCAGATTATCTTACCATACGTAAAAGTATCTTCAATGCTACCTAAAGTTCTACTTCTTTACAAAAATATTGATTTACAACAACGCTGGATCTCTGAAGTTCAAAAAGCAACAGGTTTTTCTCAAGAAGTGATTGAAAAATATCTTTATGAGAAAAAATCTCGCTGGAAGAAATTCAGAGAATGATATAGTCCGATCCTCCAAGTAATTGGAGAAACATAAATTTACAAGATGACCCTTGTAGTCCACGCCCTAAACTATGGGTGCTAGCTATTGGTAGTATCGACCCTATCAGTGGCGAAGCTTACGCGTTAAGCACCCCGCCTGGGAAGTACGGCCGCAAGGTTGAAACTCAAAGGAATAGACGGGAACTCGCACAAGCGGTGGAACATGAGGTTTAATTCGATAGCAAACGAAGAACCTTACCAGGGCTTGAAATGCTAAAGAAATCCCGATGAAAGTCGGGACCTCTGCAAGGACTTTAGCACAGGTGCTGCATGGTTGCCGTCAGCTCGTGGCGCGAGTTGTTCCCTTCAGTGGGGAAACGAGCGCAACCCTCGTCAGTTGTTATACGTGTCAACTGAGACTGCTCTTTTATAGGAGAGGAAGGTGAGGATGACGTCAAATCAGCATGGCCCTTTGATGCCCTGGGCGACACTCATGTTACAATGGATAGGACAACGCGTTGCTAAGCCGTAAGGCGGAGCTAATCGTATCAAACCTATCCCTAGTTCGGATTGAGGGCTGCAACCCGCCCTCATGAAGCCGGAATCGCTAGTAATCGCGGGTCAGCTACACCGCGGTGAATACGTTCTCGAGTTCTGTACTCACCGCCTGTCAAGTCAAGGAAGCCGAGAATAGCCGAAGGCCCATTAGGGACTAAGCTAGGTTCGGTGACAGGGGCTAAGTCATAAGGTGAAAACCAATTGTGACCTAGAGAAGTAATTCTCTTGCAAAATCCAACTATATCGGTGAAGCCCAAGTACTTTTATGATAAAATAAAGGTAACGGGTAATACCGAGGGAAGCTGGGAAATTTATGATCACTAACTCAACACTTATCAGAAATCTTAGAAAATCATTAAGCTTAAATCGAAAACAAGAATTAATTTTAGTGGGAACTCTTTTAGGTGATGGCTCTCTTTTACCTAATTCATGGGGTAAAAACTATAGATTAAGTTTAAGACATGGTATGTCACAGAAAGAATATCTTTTTTGGAAATATAATATTTTCAAAAATTGGACTCTTTCTCCTCCAAAATATGATGTCAATACTAATTCCTGGGGTTTCAGAACTATTAGTCATTCAGTTTTTACAGATTTTGCTCATCAATTTTATAGAAATAAAAAGAAAAAATTACCAGACAAAATAGAGCAATATCTTAAAGAACCATTAGTAATTGCAATTTGGTGGATGGATGATGGTAATATCCGTAAAGATAAAGGAATAGTATATGGAGGAATGCTAAATACTCAAAGCTTTACCGTAAAAGAGAATTTAAGATTAAAATATAGTTTAGAAAAAATTTATGGAATTAAAGTGTTAATTATAAAAGATCATGGTAAACAAAGGTTATACATCTCTGGTAAAAATGATATAAGAAAATTTTTGTCAAAGATTAAACCTTATTGCTTAAAAATTTTCGATTATAAATTTCCTTAGCCCCGTAGAGACTACACGTTGGCCCCGCTTCTTCCATCGAAAGAAGAGGGTGAAGATATAGTCCATGCCCATGGAAACATGAGGATAAACATGAACAAGGCACTCCTAGCGGAAGCTGGGGGTGAAACTTTTATTTATAGAATCTTATCTCTTGTAATTATTTTACGAGAGAAAGGTCGATTTCGTTTGGAAACGAAAAGGTGTTGATCTTTAAGCCTAAAATGAAGATCTCTATTATCTGTGGTTCGCTAATTGGCGGATACAGAGATAGATTGCTCTTGGGACAACTAAGAGAAATTGAACTAAAACTCCTCATTAGAGGAGTTTTTTAGTATCTGGTGTTGACTTGTGATTTTAATTTCTGCTATAATATTTGTATATTCGTATTTAATTCGTAATTCGTTGATTCCCATGAATAATAAACCCACGATTTTATTAGTTGAAGATGACCCATTTTTATCAAGCATTCTTCAATTAAAATTGGAAAAAGAAAATTTTAAAACTATTCGCGCTGCTGATGGCGAAGAAGCTTTGAATTTATTAACAGAGCAAGGGATTAAACCTAGTGCTATTTTATTAGATTTAATTTTACCTAAAAGAAATGGGTTCGAAGTTTTAGAAACAATTCGTCAAGATCCAACTTTAGAAAAATTGCCAGTAATTATTATTTCTAATTTAGGACAACCAACTGATATTGAACGCGGCAAAGCCTTAGGTGTTATTGACTATTTTGTAAAAGCAAAATTATCAGTAGATGAATTAGTAAATCGAGTAAAAGAGGAAATTAAATCCGATAATATTGACACAGCAACAGCACCTAGCGTATAATAATATTAAATTTGAAATAAATCCCGCACCTTTTCATCACCACTTTTAATGTTTATTGCGATGGCTTATAACTATCGCAGTGATGAAAAAGTGCGGGATAAAACGGTCGATAAAAAAACAAAAACAAACTAAAACAATTTTAATAAAAGTCGAAAACTTAATTAATAAAATAATCTAATTTATGAAAAAGGGATTTACTTTATTGGAACTTTTAATCGTTATTGGTATCTTAGCTATTTTGTCCACCACAATGATCTTGGTAATTAATCCTGCAGAAATGTTAAAGAAAGCCCGTGATTCTCAAAGAATTTCTGATTTAAATACATTAAAAACCGCGATTTCTATGTATTTGACTGATGTCGCTAGCCCAACTATAGGAACTTCTACATATTCTTATTCTCATGTTACTAGTGTGAATTGTGGAGCTACTGGGAATGCTAGCACATCGCAAGCAGTTAATGGAAATGGCTGGATTCCTATTAATTTTACAAGTATAACTGGTGGAGCTCCAATTTCTGCTCTGCCTGTTGATCCTAATCCTACAGCTTACGCTACTTCACCATATTTGTATTATGCTTATGTAGTTGGTAGTAGTAATACATTTAAAATTTTTGCTAATATGGAGAGCACTTATTATAGTTACGGTGGTACTGGTTCTATTGAAGATAAAGATGGTGGCACCAAATCAAGTCTTTATGAGGTTGGAACTGATTTATCAATAGGTACTACTTCAGCTTCTTGCTATAATTCAGCTTCCTAATTGCTTAAAAAATTGCAAACTAAAAAACGTTCCCGTAAGGGGCGTTTTTTAATTTGTAATTGATATAAATTTTATTCTAAGATATAATAATAATAATGTTTCTAAAAATAGCTTCTTATCTCGGTGTTATTAAAATCCATTTAGGATATTCCATAATCATATTTTTTTTAATATATCAAATTTCTTTTAAGCATAAGATTAAAACTAAGTGTTTTATTTTCGGTAATATTTTTTTAATCATTTTTTTTATATTATCTGCTTTTAGTTTTTCTATCCTTAATTATTATAATTGGAAGTTAAACCCTATATCAGAACAATTGCTTCCTCCTTACACTTCTTTTAGTTATATTTTTCATTATTCCTGGCAACATTATTTTTTTGCTCCCATAGTAACTATTCTTTTTGCTTTAATTATCTTATGGGGAATTAAAAAACTTAATAAAAAGTTTAACGAAACTTTTTTTTATGATGAAGAACCATATTTAGCTGCCTTGGGTATTCTTGCTACCGGCTGGCCAAATTGTCTATTTTATTTGAGTTTAGTTTTATTTTTAGGAATGATTTCGCATTGCATTGTGTTTTTGATAAATTTTCTTAATTACAAAAGAAGGCGAGGAGAGGTTACTGAGAAAACCGTCGCGCAGGCTGAGCGTGCATGGTTTCTGAACAAAGCGAAGAAGAGCGAAGCCGAGCGCGAGCGGTCCGACCTCGCTGGGGTCGGACATAGCGTGTTTTCGAAGCAACCTTTCGAGCCTTTGCGTCTCTCTCTCCTTTACTTCTGGCTCCCTTGCGCTTTGTTAACCTTGCTTTTAAGTGATATAATAAATAAGTATTTAATAATCAACCAATTAGTAATATAATCAACGAATAATTAATCCTTTATGGATATATGAATTATTATTTTATTGTTTATTCATATATTTGTATTAGATTCGTAATTCGTTAATTCCTATGCAACTTCCTTTAGACGCATTAAAATCTCTCATTTTAAAAACTGGCTTAGTTAGCGAGAAGGATTTTGATAGCGCTGTTCAAGAATCTCAACGTACCGACAAAGAGGTTATTGATATTTTAGTATCTCGCAATTTGATTACTCGTGATTATTACGCAGAAACTCTGGCACAGTATTTTAAAGTGCCAAGAGTCAAATTAATTGGCGAAAAAATTCCTTCAGAAATTTTGCACTTAATACCAGAAGAAATTGCCCGCACAAGAAATGCAGTTGTTTTTGCTAAAGAAGATAATACTATTAAAGTTGCTTTACTCGACCCTGTTAATTTAGATACTTTAGAGTTTTTAGGCAAATATACTGGATATTTTATTAAACCTTATTTAGCCCTAGAGGAAGATTTAAACTCTGTTTTTGCCCAGTATGGTCAGGTAGTTTCTTCTGATTTTCAAAAAACTATTCAAGAAAGCATTCAGGCTTCTTTAAAATTAAAAGGAGTGGAGGCAGAAAAAGCTGCTACTGAATTTCCTATTGTTTCTTTGACTGATAATCTAATTTCTTATGCTGCCTCTTTAAGGAGTACTGATATTCATATGGAACCATTAGCTGATGAAGTTTTAATTCGTTTTCGTATTGATGGTGTTTTAAGAGAAATTATTCGTTTAGCTAAAGAGATTCATCCCGCTTTGGTAGCGCGTATTAAAATTTTATCTAATTTGCAAATTGATGAACATTCTAAACCTCAAGATGGTCGTATTAAATATAAATACGCAGATACAATTTTTGATATCCGTGTGGCGATTATGCCGACGATGTATGGTGAAAAAGTAGAAATGCGTTTATTAACTAGCTCCACTAAACCAATGAGTTTTCAAGAATTAGGAATGTTGGAAGATACAATTAAAATAGTGGAAAATAATATTACTAAATCCAATGGTATGATTTTAATCACTGGCCCTACTGGATCTGGTAAAACTACTACAATGTACGCCATGTTAAATAAATTAAATCGGCCTGAGGTGAATATTGTTACTATTGAAGACCCAATTGAGTATGAATTAAAATATGTTAATCAAACTCAAGTCAATCCTAAGGCAGGTATTGATTTTGCTAATGCTTTACGCGCTTTTTTGCGTCAGGATCCTAATATCATTATGGTTGGTGAAATCCGTGATAATGAAACTGCCGAAATTGCCGTTCACGCTGCTTTAACTGGTCATTTAGTGCTATCCACTTTACATACTAATGATGCTCCAACAACAGTGCCACGATTAATGGATATGGGTGTACCTCCTTTTTTGATCGCCTCTACTTTAAATTTAGTTATTGCTCAACGCTTGGTAAGAAAAGTTTGTCCCGAATGTATTGAAAGTTATGAACCACCTCAAAGTATTTATCAAACAATAGATGACCAGTTGAAAATTATTAAAGGAGAATTTGCCAAACCATTCCGGCCCAAATTACTTTATCATGGTAAAGGTTGTCCCTCTTGTAATTTTACTGGTTATCGCGGCCGTTTGGCTATTTATGAAAGTTTTGATGTTGATGAATCAGTGCGTGATTATATTCAGAGAAAAGATTTTTCTTTGGATGGTTTAAAGAAAATTGCTTTTTCTAAAGGTAGTAAAACTATGTTTGAAGATGGTTTACAGAAAGCCGAAATTGGTCAAACCACCATCGAGGAAGTATTGAGAGTCATTAAAGAGTAACACGATACCAATATACGAATCTTACGAATGATACGAACAAAATAAATAAAGGATACAAATATACGAATCTTACGAATGATACGAACAAAATAACTAAAGATGGATAAGATAATCTATAAAGATTTATCTTTTAAAATAAGTGGGGTATGTTTTGCTGTTCATAATAAAATAGGACGCTATGGGAGAGAAAAACAATACTGTGATTTATTGGAGCAAGAATTTAAAAAATTAAATATTCCTTATATTAGAGAATTCAATATAACGAACACAGGCAATCAATTAGATTTCTTAATTGATAATAAAATTGTTTTAGAAATCAAAGCGAAGTCTCTGATTACTCGTGATGATTATTATCAAGTTCAACGATATTTACAATGCTCAGGATATAAACTTGGTTTATTAGTAAATTTTCGTAATCGTTATTTAAAACCCATTAGAATTGTTAGAATAGATACAATACACAAGTCTGAATTTAAATGATATAATGTATTTGTATAATTCGTATTCATTCGTATATTAGTATCGTTATGTTGTTTCATTATTTAGCTCAAGATTTTAAAGGAAGAATTAAAGAGGG
>JAAZNP010000047.1 GCA_012798235.1 Parcubacteria group bacterium | reverse complement strand
CTCGCTGTTATTGAAACCGGAGGAAAACAATATTTAATTTCTCCGCAACAAAGAATCAAAATAGAAAAAATTAAAAATATCAAAGAAGGAGAAGAAATTACTTTTGATAAGGTTCTTTTATTGGTTGATGATGAAGGTAAAATACAAATAGGGAAGCCTTATTTAGAAAGAGTAAAAGTAGTAGCCCAAGTAGAAAAAACCGGCCGTGATAAAAAAATTATCGTTTTCCGCTATCATTCCAAAACTAGATATCATAAAAAGAAAGGCCACCGCCAGCATTATATGAAAGCTAAAATAAAGGAGATAAAATAAAAAAATGGCGCTTCAGCGCCATTTTTTAGTTTGTAAACCTCTAGAGTGAGGAGAGGATATTGCCTTGAGAAACACTCAAGCGACGAGCGGGCAAGGCTGGCGCCGCAGGCGCCAGAGCGAGGAGCTTGCGTGAGTCTAAAATCCTCGCTGGGGATTTTAGACGTTTTCGAAAGGCAATATCCTCTCCGAGCGATTGTTATTTCCTGCCTTCCAGCGCATTAATTAAAGTTTCGCTATCGGCAAATTCTACTTCGCCGCCATGAGGCAAGCCTCGGCCAAGTTTGGTAATTTTTATATTCAACCCTAAATTTTTAATAGCTTTTTCTAAATAGTAAGTGGTTAAATTACCTTCAGAAGTAGGGCTTAACGCCAAAATTATTTCTTTGATTGGTTTTTTCTCTTGGAAACTTTTTTTAATTCGTAAAAGAAGCGGTTTGATATTTAATTCTTGTTTTTTCTTTTCATCAATTTCTGACATTAAGCCACCTAAAATATGATATACTCCTTTATATTTATTGGTTTTTTCAATGGAGAGTAAATCAGTTTCTTTTTCAACGACGCAAATTATGGAATGCTCTCGTTGTTGGTTACGACAAATCTCACACAGGCTTTCGTTATTTTTAGGCTCAAAAGGAAAAAAGCAATCAGCGCATAGCTTTATTTTGGTAGTGGCATTTTCAATTGTTTTGGAAAATTCGGTTTGAATGTCTTTTGGTTGATGTAATAACCAAAAAACAATTCTGGTTGCCTGTCTCGGTCCAATGCCAGGAATTTTAGAAAAAAGAGTAATAAAATTTTTAATTGGTCGGGAGATTTCCATTTTTTATTTTTTTATTCTTCTCCTTCCAGCTCTTCTAATCCTTCATAGCGTTCTTCTGGTTCGAGATTTCTAAAACTGGCTAATTGCTCGTTGAAATACAAAGAAGCACGACCTAAGGGGCCATTACGGTGTTTGGCAATAATAATATCAGCAATATTTTTGCGGTCAGTATTTTCATTATATTTATCTTCGCGATAAATAAAAAGAACAACATCGGCATCTTGTTCTAAACTACCAGTTTCTCGTAAATCGGATAAACGAGGAATGGCTGGTGAACGTTGTTCGACTGCTCGAGATAATTGAGATAAAGCGAGAATAGGAATATTGAGTTCTCGGGCTAAACTCTTTAAAGAGCGCGAAACTTCGGAATATTGTTGCACGGTACTTTCGCGCATTAAGGTGGGAGTAATTAATTGAATATAATCAACAATAATTAAGCCTAAATTAGTTTCCGATTGCAATCTGCGAGCCATAGTCCGCATTTGCATTACTGTCGGCGAAGCAGCGTCATCAATATAAATAGGCGCTTCGGATAGACGGCTAAAGGCATCTTGAATTAAAGAAAAATCATTGATATCACCTTCGGTAGAGAGATGACCCGTTCTAATTTTCCAGAGATTAACTGTGGATTCAGCAGCAATTAAACGGTCCACTACTTGGTCACGCGACATTTCAATACTAAAGATACCGACAGGTATTTTTTCTTTCACAGCGATATTGCGAGCAATATCTAAAGCCAGAGAAGTTTTACCAACCGAAGGTCTCGCTCCCAAAATGATTAAATCTGATTTTTGTAAACCAGAAAGATAATTATCTAAGGCCTCAAAGCCAGTAGGCACCCCTCTTAATTTGCCGCCTCCTTTTTGCAATTGATCAATTCGTTCAAAGGCTTTAGCTAGTTCATTTTTTAAAGTTACAAAATCCTGAGAAACAGATTTTTGAGAAATAGAAAAAATAGCTTGCTCCGCTTTATCTAAGACGTCATTAATATCTTCTGATTCATTCCAGCCTAATTCACTAATTTTATAAGAAGCAGCGATGATGTCACGTAAGATTTTTTTCTGATGAATAATATCAGCATAATGTTCAATATGAGCGCTGGTTGGTGTTTTATTTACTAAAGAAGTAAGAAAACTTACGCCGCCAATTTCATCAAGAAGTTTTTTCTCTTCCAAACGATTTGATAAAGATAAAATATCAATGGGGGCGTTTTTAGCATATAAATCTAAAATAGCCTCATAAATATGGCGATGCTTGGGTAGATAAAAATCTTCGCTTGTGATCGTATCAGCTATTTTTACTAAAGCGTTATTATCAATAATAATTGAACCTAAAACTGATTCTTCAGCCTCAGGATTTTGTGGCGGCATTTTATCTTCTGGCATAGTCATCATATTTTTATAATTTTTGGCCCCCAAGGGGTATCCTCAATTTTAAAATTTAATTTTTCAATTTTTGTTCTTATAAGATCAGCCTCTTGGAACTTTTTTTCTTGACGTTTTAATTCTCTTTGTTTGATTAATTTTTGAATTTTGGGGGGCAGGGGATTAATTTTAATTTTATTTAGATCAAGTCCTAAAATTTGGTCAAATTCATAAGTTGTTTTTAAGACCTCTCGGAAATTTATTTTATCCCATAAACGATAATCTTTCTTTAATTGGTAGTATTCATTAGTTAATTGCCATAAAACAGCTAAAGCTTGAGGTGTATTTAAATCGTCATTAATAGCTGTTTGAAATGCTTGGTGATATTTTTTAAGCGAAATAATGTTTCGGGGTTTGTTTTTTTGCTGTTTGGCGCACCAGAGGCAATCATAAACAAATTCCCTTAAACTATTCAAACTATTTTGGCTATTTTGTAAGGCTTCGAGAGAAAACTCTAAAGTAGTGCGATAATGAGAATTCAAGATTAAATAACGATAGACCAAAGGAGAGAAGCCTTTATTTTCAAGGTCTTTTAATAAAATAGCATTACCTTCAGATTTACCCATTCGTCCTTTGGGTAAAACCAAAAATTCTCCGTGAAGCCAGAAATTCACAAAAGGTTTTTTGGTGACAGCTTCGACTTGAGCAATTTCATTAGTGTGGTGGATAGGAATATGGTCAATGCCGCCACAATGGATATCAATAGTTTTGGCTTTTTGCGGAACGAATTTTTTGCCTTGGAAAGCCTGGGCTAAAAATTTAAGATTTAAAGTTGCGCATTCAATATGCCAACCAGGAAAACCAATACCCCAAGGAGAGTCCCATTCCATTTGTCTTTTGATATTTTTGGGAGAAAATTTCCAGAGAGAAAAATCAGTAATATTCTTTTTCTCGGGAGATATCTCTATTCGCGACCCACCTTTAAGGGTTTGATTTAATTTTTCAAAAGTCATGCCAGTTAATTTGCCGTAGTCTTTCAGTTTCGAAGTATCAAAATAAATACCATCAGAAGTTTTATAAGTAAAACCATTTTTTTCTAAAGCTTTAATTAGCTCTATATCCTCGGCAATATAATCAGTAGCTTTTTTAATTAAATTAGGTTTAAGAATATTTAGTTTTTTAATATCCTGAAAAAATGCTTGGGTATAAAATTGAGCAATTTGCCAAGCAGTTTTCTTTTCTTTATGGGCTTCTTTTTCAATTTTGTCTTCACCCGTATCTGCATCAGAAGTTAAATGGCCCACATCAGTAATATTCATTAAATGTTTAATTTTATAACCATTAGAAAGCAGGACTCTTTTTAAGATATCTTCGAAAATATAAGTTCTTAAATTACCAAGATGAGCGAAAGAATAAACCGTCGGTCCGCAAGTATACAAAGTTACTGTTTTATCACGCAGTGGTTTAAAAACTTCTTTCTTTTTGGTAAGAGTATTATAGAGTTGAAGCATTGAAGTTAGAGATGACTATAATAAATGTCTTTTTTTAAGATAGAAATAAATTAGAATCGAAGGGAGGAAAGCCATTAAAAGGACAATAAAGAAATCATAATGATAACCAATAAATGGCAAGTAACTAGTATTCATTTGGTAGGAACTAATAACTAATAAAGTTGGCCAGGTAACAAACGAAATAATGGTATAGATTCTGGTTAAAACATTAATTTTATGCTCCATTAAAGAATTATTAGTATTTTCTAAGGATTCAATGGTATCTTTAAAATTTTCAATCACATTGTCAACGCGCAAACTATCGCCAATTAAATCCTCAAAATAAATTCTGGAATTTTCCCCAAAAAGACGCGGTCCCCGACGCGCCAAAGATAATAAATCCTCTTTCAAGTATTGAAAGATGCGACGGAAATTTAGAATATCTCTTTTTACATACGATAAAGCTGGAATAACTTCTTGTTGGCGATGGCTAAAGATTTGTTCTTCAATAGCATCTAATTTTTCTTGAATATGAGCAATTTGCCTCATGGCAAAGTCAAGATAATATTCAATGATAAAATATAATAACTGAAAAGTATCAGTTAAATATTCTTTATCAAAGTTTTTTTGATAAACTTTTTCTTTTAATTCTAAATGCGCTTCTGAAATTTCATTATAACTTACGGTAACCAATACTTTAGGCGATAAAATAATATCCAATTCCCAGGGTTGTGAAGTTTGTTTAGTGATGTCCCAAGCGGGGAAATGGGTAACTAAAAATAGATAGTTGTCATAAACTTCTGCCTTGTTTCTTTGAGTCAAAGTTTTCAATTCCTGCAAAATCAGAGGATGGAAACGATAATTTTTTTGAAGATAATTAATATCTTCTTCATCCGGGGCGGTGATATCTATCCACGTAATTTTACCTTTATATATTTGCCGCATATATTTTTAAGTTATTTAAGATTTTATCTTATTTTATCACAAACTTTTAAAACAAACAAAGGAAATTGGGGACAAATTGGGGAAGCGAATCCCTTTCCCGAGCAACCATTAGCACTCTTGACATACGACTGCTAATGAGTATAATAAGATATTATGATTAAAAAGAAACCTTCGTTAGAAGATCGCCAAAAATGGATTTTAGAAAAAGTAGTTCAATCTTACATTCAAAAGGGCGAACCCATTGCGTCTCAGTTTTTAGTAGTCCATTGCAATTTTAATGTAAGCCCTGCTACGATTAGAAATGACTTTCAAGAATTAGCAGAAGAAGGTTATTTATATAAATTTCATATTTCAAGTGGTCGTGTGCCCACTGATAAAGCCTGGAAATATTTTGTACAATCAATGTTAGCCGAGGACAATATTGTGGAGCAATGGCGCAATCGGTGGGTAAAATTATTAAGACAAAAAATAAAGACTCTAGCTGATTGGAATCAGATTCTTAATTTTATTGCCGAAGAAAGTCGGGCTTTGAGTTTTTGTTATTTACCCGAACAGAATGAAGTTAAAAAAGCTGGTTTGAAATATATTTTCTATGACTTGGTCGAAGAACCAGATGTTATTCCCCAAATCGCTGAGTCTTTAGACAGATTAGATGAAGCATTAAAAAAAATGCGCTTTGAAAGAGACCCCTTGATTTTAATTGGTCGGGATAACCCCTTAATTAAAGACGATGGTTTTAGCGCTTTATTAGCTAAAAGTCGACGCTCCCATAATATTTTCGGTATTTTAGGAAGCAAAAGAATGCCCTATGATAAAAACATTGGGCTTCTCGATGCTCTAAAAGAATTAGTTTAATTTTTAAAATCTATGGCTGATAATAAAAATAAACCAAAATCGGAAGAACCTCGACAAAAAGAACCGGAAGAAAAAACCTATCTCCAAGAATGGCAGAAAGCGCGAGCAGAATTGATCAATTACAAGAAAGAAGAAGAAGAAAAAATGGCTAAAATAACAAAATTTGCTAACGAAAGAATGATTAAACAATTGCTGGCAATTTTAGATAGTTTCGATTTGGCTATTCAGAGTTTGGAAACTAATGCTCCTTCAGAAGAAAAAGAAAAATATTTGAAAGGAATTTATTTAATTAAAAATCAATTAGAAGATGTAATGAAGAAAGAAGGTTTAGAAGAAATTTCAGTTGAGAAAGGTAAAGCACCAGATTTAACTTGTCAAGAGATTGTAACTGAAGTCGAGAGTTCTCAATATCCACCTGGTACTATTGCTGAAATTTTTCAAAAGGGATATAGATTCTACGGCAAAATAATTCGTCCCGTAAGAATCGCGGTCGTGAAAAACAAATAACAAATAACAAAAACAATCCTGAACCACATTGGTTTCAGGGCCACAAACCCGATGTGGTTTATGGCTAAAAATTTAATATTTTACTAGTATGTCTAAAGTATTAGGTATTGATTTAGGAACTTCAATTTCAAAAATGGCTTCCATTATTCAAGGGGAGCCAAAATGTTTAGAGAGCCGCGAGGGATCAATTTTGATTCCTTCGGTGGTTGCTATTGCAAAAAATGGCGAAAGATTAATTGGTGATTTAGCCAAAAGACAAGCAGTGACTAATCCACAAAACACTATTTTTGAAGCGAAGCGATTTATTGGAAGAAAATTTGATGACCCCGAAATTCAGAAAGAAATTAAAAAATTACCTTATGAAACTAGAAAAAGAAGCGATGGAGAGGTTGAGGTAAAAATGGGTGATAAATGGTATAGTCCAATTGAAATTTCCTCCATGATTTTACAGAAGTTAAAATTAGATGCCGAGGAAAAATTAGGAGAAAAAATTGAAGCCGCAGTAATTACCTGTCCGGCTAATTTTGATGATTCTCAGAGAAAAGCTACAAAAACAGCAGGTGAAATTGCTGGCTTGAAGGTTTTGCGCGTGATTAATGAGCCCACAGCTGCAGCTTTAGCTTATGGCTTGGGTAAAAAACAAGCCCAAAAAGTCTTAGTTTATGATTTTGGAGGTGGTACTTTTGATGTCACTATTCTTGAGGTTTCTCCAGACACTGTTGAAGTTTTAGCTACCGGTGGTGAAGCTCATTTGGGTGGTAAGGATTTTGATCAAAAAATTATTGATTGGTTATTAGAAGAATTTAAGAAAAGCGAAGGAATGGATTTAACTAAAGATCCCTTAGCTTTACAAAGAATTAAAGAAGCAGTGGAAAAAGCTAAAATTGAACTATCTTCAACTAATGAAACAGAAATTAATTTACCTTATATTTCCGCTGATGCTTCGGGGCCAAAACACTTATATAATAAAATTACTCGAGCTAAATTTAATGAATTGACTAAAGATTTAATCGAAAAATCAATTGAACGAGTAAAACATACTTTAGAGGAAGCTAAATTAACCAAGCAGGATATTGAGGAAGTGGTTTTAGTTGGAGGCACAACTTTAATCCCTGCAGTGCGAGAAGCGGTAAAGGCATTTTTCAATAAAGAACCTAATAAATCCATTAATCCGGAAGAAATTGTAGCTATTGGTGCCGCTATTGAGGCAGAAATTATTACGGCCGCCGAAGAAAAAAGAGCGCCGGAGGGAGAAATTAAAAATGTGTTGTTACTTGATGTTTTGCCATTATCCTTAGGTATTGAAACTTTAGGTGGTATTAATACTATTATGATTAATAAAAATACCACTATTCCTGCTTCCAAAACTCAAATTTATTCTACGGCATCTGATAACCAAACATCAGTAGAAATAAATGTTTTACAGGGAGAACGGCCGATGGCTAATGATTGTCGTTCTTTAGGTAAGTTTATTTTAGATGGTATTCCTCCAGCACCACGTGGCATTCCTCAAATTGAGGTTACTTTTGATATTGATGCTAATGGTATTTTGAGTGTTACTGCTAAAGATAAAGCTACTGGTAAAAGCCAGTCAGTAAGAATTGAAGGTTCTACCAGTTTATCCAAAGAAGAAATAGAAAAAATGAAAAAAGAAGCAGAGATGTATGCTAATGAGGATAAGCAAAAGAGAGAATTAGCTGAAGTAAAAAATAATGCCGAAACTTTAATTTATACTGCAGAAAAAACATTAAGTGATAATGCTGATAAAATTAGTAGCGATATGAAATCTAATTTAGAAACTAGAATCAAAGAATTAAAAGAAATAAAAGATAGTACCGATATTAATCTACTTAAAGAAAAAATGGAATCTTTATCCAAAACATTATCCGAGATAGGAGCTAGTTTGTATCAACAGACAGCTAAAAATGAAGGCCAGGAGAATAAAGAAAACCCTGATAAAAAAGAGCCACCCGAAGCCCAGGATGCAAATTTTGAAGAAAAATGATATACTTTAATTAATGCCACAAGATTCTAATTTTTATCGCGTCTATAAATTAGCTTATCAAGATCGAAGCGAATCTTTAAAAGCGTTAATTCTATTAGCGCTAATCGTAAGTTTTTTATGTTTGGCGTCGTTATTATTTATTGGCGTGATTAAATTTTTTAGTTGGAATTATTTAATTAGCGCTGCTATTTTATGGTTTCTTGTTTTTGCCCTCCTGCCGATTTTCTTTTTGGTTATGCCGAAACTTCATTTTTATTTTGGTACTTTGCTAATAAGTATCATTTCCTTTGCTCCTATTTTGTTGCAGCAAAAGATTAATTATTATCTTTTTGCAGTAATGGGCGGGTTATTTATTTTACTTATTCTGTCTGGTTGGCGGATGAAATCCGAAAGTAACAGTTTGATTGATTTAAATTTTGGCAGAATCGTAGCTAAAGGTTCTTTGCTCTTAAGTCTGTCCCTTTTCTTGATTATTGGCACTCTCTTATATTTTGATCGACCGCAAATTGATTTAACTAAATTTAATTGGCACCTACCAGCGATTAATGGCATTACCCTTGAAGGAAAAGTTGACGATATTTTAAAAACATATATTGAAAAACAAACAACTAATTTAGGAATTGTCGGAAGCGCTGCTTCGCAATTATTATTAAAGCAAACTAGAGAAAGTTTATCGCAAATGTTAGGTTTCCAAATTTCAGGGCAGGAAACTATATTTTCTTTAATAAGAGATTATTTTAAAGCGAAGTGGCAATCATTTTCTTTAGTGATAAAATTAATAGTTTACCTGACAATGGCTTCTTTCTGTTTTAGTTTGATTGCTTTATTTAATTCTGTTTTTTCAATGATTTTAACAATAGTAAGTTGGCTTCTCTTAAAACTATTAATTTTAGTAAAATACCTAAAGATTAAAAGAGTTGGTGTCGAAAAAGAAGAAGTCGGTTTGGTTTAGCTAAGTTAAACAGGGTATGTCATTAAGGAATTGGCAAGATATTTTTAAAGTTAATGATATTCGTGGAATTTATCCCACTCAGCTTGATGAAGAAGCTGCTTTTAAAATAGGCAAAGGATTAGTCAAGATGGTTCAAGCTAAACAAGTTGCTATTGGTCGCGATGGTCGCTTATCTTCTTTGCCTTTATTTAAGGCTTTGAGCGAAGGAATTATGGATAATGGCAGCGAGGTGATTGATTTAGGTTTAGTTTCTACTGATGCCTTTTATTTTGCCATGGGTAAATATAATTATCCGGCAGGCATTATGATTACGGCGAGCCATAATCCGCCTCAGTTTAATGGTTTTAAGATATGCCGCCAAGGGCCAGTGATGCTTTATGAAGATAATGGTTTGGAGCAATTAAAAGAGGTATTAATAAAAAATGATATTGATAATCAGAGCTCCTTAAAGGGTAAAATAGAAAAGAAAGATATTATTGAGGAATTTATTGAGCATTTAATTTCATTTATCAATCTTCAATCTTTGAAAAATTATCGTTTTGGTATTGATGCTTCAGGGGGCATGGCAGTAAGTTATCTAAAATTATTAATTTCTAAACTTAAAGGCGAATTTTATTTCATTAACGATCAAATTGATGGGACTTTTTCTTGCCATTCGCCTAATTCTTTTGATCCTAAATCATACTCTGATTTAAAAAAATTAATTAAAGATAAAAAATTGGATTTGGGAATCCTTTTTGACGGTGATGCGGATCGGGTTACTTTTTTGGATGAAACCGGAGAATATGTTGACGCATCAATAATTTTGATTTTATTAATTAAGCATTTAATGAAAAATAATACCAATGAACCTGTTGTTTATGATTCTGTTTTATCACCCTCAGTACTAAAAACAATTAACCAGTTTCAAGGAATTCCTATTCGAGCAAGAATTGGCCACTCTTTTATGAAACAAGCTATGCGAGAACATAATGCCTTGGTTGGCGCAGAACATACAGGACATTATTATTTTCGCGATCTGTTTTTTAGCGATTCAGGAGCTTTAACTTTTCTTTTTGTTTTAGAAATCTTATCAGAAATAAATAAGCCTTTGAGCGTTATCAAAAAAGAAATTGACCAAAGAGTACGAATTACAGAAAAAAATTATCAAAAGGGAGACAATTATGAAAAGCAACTAGATTCTATCAAAGATTACTATCAGAATTTAGGTTATCAGATTGATGTGTTTGATGGTTTAATTTTAGAAAATAAAGATACAAAAATTCATATCCATCCTGCTAATACTGCTCCTTTTATTCGAATAAATTTAGAAGCTGATGATAGAGATATTTTACTGAAGAGAGAAAAAGAATTAAATAATCTATTAAATAGTTTAAATTTTGTTTCAATAGAATAATATGCCGCAAAAAGATTATTAT
>JAAZNP010000046.1 GCA_012798235.1 Parcubacteria group bacterium | reverse complement strand
GTAATCTAAAAGTTTAAATTTGCCACTTGATAAATCGTAAGAAACCAAATGATCTCCATTACTCAGATCCTTATCCCAATTAGCGTTGCTACCATTTAATTTATTTAAATAGTTGGTATCTCTTATTTGTCGTACTATTTCCAATCCTTCTTGCGCTAAAAAACTAGCTGTTAAGCGATCTTGAATAATCGCAACGTCATATAAGGCCCTGGTGACTAAAATAAAACCAGAGATAATACCCACAATTAAAATCGATAAAGCCACTAAAGCTTCCACTAAGGTGAATCCTGATTTGAATTTAGTGCTCGACATTATTTTTTAATATTTTGGAAATTTGACCAGCTTGAGTTACTCGAATTTTATAATATGGTTTGTTAGTTGCGTCACTAAGTCTTATTCTGATAAAAGCGCTATCAGTTTCCTCGTCATCTTCTTCAAAATTACTAAAAACAACCGTAGGTTCTGGGGGTACAAAAACTATTGCATCGACGTTGCTTTTAAATATTTCAACCCCCTTTAATAAGTTAACGACTTCAAATTCTTCTCCTGGATCATAATTTCGAGGATTGCCAATGTTACAAAAATCAGAAAATAAAATATATTGTGTTTGAGGCTCCTGAGACAAACCACTCTTATTAAAATAAATCCCCCATCCGCAAATAGGATTAGCAGAACCGCCACTAGTAGTAGCCGTAGGTTGTAAAGTGAGCATGGCTAAATTTTGAGCTCGACGCAACTCATACATCAATTTGTCACTGTCTCTAATCAAATTAGTTGCTCTTTCGCTCTGGCGTGAATAAACCAAAACCATAGTCGTTAAAAGCGTGATGATACTCAAAGTAACCAACATCTCAATAATGGTAAATCCCGCACCTTTTAAGAATTGTTTTCGCCTAAATAAATGATAATTTATCCTTAAAAGGTGCGGGGTAAACTCTTTTTTCTCAAATTTGATATTTCTCATTAAATTAAAAGTATTGATAAATATCCTTTCATTATTATATCACCAAAAAGCAAAATTGATAAGGCGCCTAAAGTTAAAAAAGGAGCAAAAGGAAGATAACTTTTAATGGTTTTTTTCTTGAAAAGCATTAAAACTAGTGAAATTGCTCCGCCACTCAGAAAGGCAATAATTAAAGCCATTAAAGATTCGGGCCAACCTAAAATCAAGCCAATAAATAGCGCCACAAAAGCATCACCCCAACCCATGGCTCTTTCTTTAGTAAAATATGCCAACAAAGAAATCAGACCAGCGCTAATAACTATGCCTAAAACTAAAGAAAGAAAATAGGGATAATTGCCAAACACATAACTTTGCGAACCTAAAACATGAGTTATTTGTGGCAAAAAAATAAAATCATGAGCCTTCAGTAATATCCCTAAAACAATACGCCAAATAAAACTAAGCATCATAGCCGGAAATAAAACTTCGCTTAAAATTAAATATTTTTTTAGGTCATAAACAGAAATAGCAATAAAAACAAAAATCCAATACAACCAAAAAATAAAATTAATAATTAAAAGCATTGTTTCTAAATTGAGAGCGGTAAAAAGATGAAGATTAATTAAAGGAAGGCGCAAAAAACGCCAACCAGCCAAAGCAAAAAATAATCCCGTAAAAAATTCTACTAAAGGATATTGCAATGATAATTTATGATGGCAAGAGGAACATCGTCCTTTTAAATAAAAATAATTTAAAACAGGCACCATTTCCCACCAGGTTAAAGTCTTATGACAATAAGGACACAAAGAACGCCCTTTAAAGGGCGATTCTTTGGTATCAGTACGATCAACTACTACATTCAGAAAACTACCAATTATTGTACCGAAAATAAATAGTGTGGCAAAAACACATATTTCCATAGACTAAACAATCTAAGATTTATTAAGGCCTGATACAATAAACTTTATTAGGATCTGTAGTAGCACAAGTTTCATCATTATCATCGCAATCAATTTTATGCACCGTATCATCTGTATCAGTCTTTAAAGCAGGGTCGCATTGCTCTAATTGAGCGCCTAAAACATAATCAGTGCCATCGGTATCTGCTCCGTATAAATACTTATAAGTGGAATTATTTAAGGGGTCTTGGGGTACCTGGCTAATACCAATATCAGCAGTGGTTAAAGTATTCGTTAGTTGAGCCCAAGTAAGAGATCCTTTAGGATAGTATCCATTTTTAGCAAAATATAATTCTAAAGCATTTTGCACATT
>JAAZNP010000045.1 GCA_012798235.1 Parcubacteria group bacterium | reverse complement strand
CGGTTCTCTCGCCGTTTTTATCGAAATGTCGTATTCCGCGCTGGGATCCTAAAATCAGTATTATTTCGGCAATGATTTTAGGATTTTTAGTGGGTTTGTGCGAATTTCCTTGCTCGGGAGGAATATATTTGGCAACAGTTGCTCTTCTTAGTATAAAACAAACATTTTTTCAGGGTTTGATTTATTTATTGCTTTATAATTTAATGTTTGTCCTGCCGTTAATTTTAATTTTTGCTACCATGGGAAATAAGAAAATCTTTAATTGGTTTGAAGCTATTCAAGACAAAAATTTCGGAAAAATAAAGCTGATAATGGGCATCGCTATGATTATCTCGGCAATAATTCTTTTTGCATGGCTCATAAAATAAAAATTGGTTTTTCTAATTGCGATTATCTGATATAATAATATTATTATTAATTAAAAGGAGGAAAAATGTTTGATTCAAAAAAGTTTCCTTTAGCGGTAGGATTATTTTTTACTTTGCTTTCGGCTATCTGCGGGCTATTAATTTGGGTAGTACCCAATCAATTCATTGCTATCATTAAACCTATTACCCACGGCACGAATTGGGATATAATTTGGAAACCAGAAATGACTTTGGGTAGCTTTGTATTAGGCCTGATAGATGCCTTTGTTCTTTCTTATGTTTTAGCTTGGATTTTTGCTAAAATTTATCAAATGTTGGATAAAAAATAAACTATATTTTTAGCAAACGGGCGTTAATCGCCACAATAACCGTGCTAATAGACATAAATACCGCTCCTAAAGCAGGGGTTAAAAGTATCCCCCATTGATATAGTATTCCTGCGGCTAAGGGAATGGCAATAATATTATAGCCAGTGGCCCAAAAGAGATTTTGGACCATTTTTTTATAAGTTGCGCGCGCCAGATGGATAATCGAAATGGCATCAAGCGGATTATTTTTAACCAGAACTATATCCGAAGTTTCCACTGCCACATCTGTTCCGGCGCCGATAGCAATACCTACATCTGCTTGCGCTAACGCCGGCGCGTCGTTTATGCCATCACCAACCATCGCAACAATTAAGCCGCGAGATTGTATTTCTTTAACTTTATTAGCTTTATTTTGCGGCAAAACTTCAGCCGCAAGCTCATCGATACCAATTTTATCTGCCACCCATTTGGCAACCTGGAAATTGTCACCGGTAAGCATTATTGATTTTATGTTCATCTGTTTTAGCCTGGTAATTGCCGCTACTGACTCTTCTCTAATAATATCCGCTAAAGCTATAGCGCCAATTAACATACTATTTAGCAACACAAAAACAACAGTTTTACCTTCGAAAAACAAACTGTCGACTTTTTTATCTTGATATTTAATGCTATTTTCTTGTAAATAAGCCGAGCTAACAACCAAAACGTCATGATTTTCTATCTTTGCCCTGGCGCCTTTACCGGTAATAGATTGAAAGTCTTCGGCCGGAAATATTTCTTTGGATACAGATGCTATGGCTTTAGCGATCGGATGCTGTGAATATTTTTCTACCG
>JAAZNP010000006.1 GCA_012798235.1 Parcubacteria group bacterium | reverse complement strand
TGAACTGAAAGCCAAAGTTTTGGCTTCCAATAGGAAAATACCTTGATAAAAATTAAATACATATTTTCCGGAGAGAACAACTGTTTTGTTCGCCCCGCTATATTTGCCGAGATAGCTCAATTGGCAGAGCAACTGTTTTGTAAACAGTAGGTTGTGGGTTCGAGTCCCTCTCTCGGCTCTCGGTAAATGTGGCGGGGTAAATAGGTTCCCGGTTCGAGTCCGAGAGGTGGCTCAGGTTAATAGTTTCAGGGGGGCAGGTGGCGGAGTAGACAAACGCACGAGACTGTAAATCTCGCGGCCTTAGGCCTTCGTAGGTGCAAATCCTACCCTGCCCACTCTAATAACATTATTGCCGATGTAGCTCAGCGGTAGAGTATCCCCACTTTATGCCTGAGTAGCTCAGGTAGCAGAGCACGTCTTTGGTAAAGACGAGGTCAGCGGTGCAAATCCGCTCTCAGGCTCAAATGTCAAAGTGGGGGAGGGTCAGCGGTTCAATCCCGCTCATCGGCTCCCAAATTAAAGTTTTACTATGAAAAAAGAAAATATAATCAAACTTCAGTGTTCAGTATGCAAGCATATTAATTATTACACTCGGAAAAATAAAAAGATTTACTATGAAAAAAGAAAATATCATCAAACTACAGTGTTCAGTATGTAAGCACATTAATTATTACACTCACAAAAACAGAAAAACTGTCGAGCGTAAGTTAGAATTCAATAAATATTGTCCTTGGTGCCGCAAACATACTTTGCATAAAGAAGCGAAAAAATAGCTTTTAGGGGCGTAGCTCAATTGGTAGAGTAGCGGTCTCCAAAACCGTTGGTTGCAGGTTCGAGTCCTGCCGCCCCTGCCTAAATTTCAGCAAGCCTTTTTAAAAAGCCTCTTGGAAGAGGTTTTTTAAATTTCTTTTTAGAATGTTCTGTGCTATAATAAAAAGTCGATAAAAATTTAAAAGATTAAAAATATGAAAAAATTTTTGATATTTTTAGCTGTTTTATTAATTGCTTTGATTTGTTTAGCAGGCTGGTATTTTAAGAAGGGGAATAAAGTTTATGCCCCTACTCTTATTACTCAAGTTGCTTATCTTTGCGATGATAACAAAACAATTGAAGCTGCCTTTTATAGAGGAGAAACCAAGCCAGTAGAGCCAGGTCAGCCGCCGATTCCTACTGGTAGCGTCAAAATTACTTTGAGGGATGGTCGCAGTTTTGATTTACCACAAACGCTATCTGCTGATGGTTCCCGTTATGCCAATAGCGACGAATCATTTGTTTTTTGGAGTAAAGGCGATAATGCTCTTATTTTAGAAAATAATGTAGAAAAAGATTATCTTAATTGTACGGTGGCACCTCAATAATATTCCAGTTTTTTCTTGAACTAATTGAATAATTATGCTAACATTAGATACTAGAAAATAACAAAAATAATTAATAAAAATATGATGAAAATATTAAAACAGTACTGGTCTCTCGTGCTTACTATTTTATTAATAGTAATTCTTATTGGCATTGGCAATAATAAAACTAATTTTGGAGGATTAATTTCCAGCGCTGGCAAAAAAGTCGCTCAGAATACCATTGATTATATCAATAATAATTTGCTTTCTGGCCAGACCGCTACTTTAGAAAATGTAGAAGAAATGAGTGGTGTTTATAAATTTAAATTAAAAATTGATGAGAACGAATATGAATCTTATGTAACTAAAGATGGTAAAATTCTTTTTACTTCGGGTATTGAAATAAAGCCGGCTACTTCCACTAAAGAAGCAACAACGGCTACTACCGTCGCTAAAAAAACTTGTAATGATTTAACTAAAGAAAATCAGCCTTTGCTGGAGGCTTTTGTTGTTTCTGAATGTCCTTTTGGTTTACAAATGCAAAGGATTCTTAGTGAAATTGTGAAAAACATTCCGTCCTTAGCTCAATATATCAAAGTGGAGTATATGGGAGATATTACTAACAATAAAGTTACTTCAATGCATGGCGATAAAGAAGCTCAAGAAAATTTACGTCAGGTTTGTATTCGAGAAGAACAAAACAGCAAATATTGGGATTATCTTTCTTGCCATATCAAAAAAGGTGATGTTGATAGTTGTTTAACCCAGGCGGGAATAGATACCTCTAAATTGACTGCGTGTCTAAATGATGCTAATAAAGGATTAGCTTATATCAAAAAAGATTTTGATCGCCAAAATAAATTTAATGTTACTGGTTCTCCTACATTAATATTAAATGATAATTCTGTAAGCGAGTTTGATTTTGGAGGACGAACCGCTGAAGCTGTAAAAACAGTTTTATGCTGTGGCTTCAATAATCAACCTAGTTTTTGCTCTCAACAATTAACCACGGAACAGGCAGCAACTAGTTTGTCCGAAACTTATGCTAGCGGTTCCTCTAGCGCTGGTAGCTGTAATTAAGATTCCTTTTTAATTTGAAAAATGGCGGTTGGGTTTAACTAACCAACCGCCATTTTGTTTAGTTAATTGTTTTTTATTACAATTTTTGTTAGAATATTTTAGATGATTGAAATACCATCAGATTTAAAAGTTAATATTTTAGACAATAAAGCAATTCTTTCCATTTATCCTGGCGCTGGCGGTAAAGATGCAGGTGATTGGGCGAGTATGCTTTTAAGAATGTATCAAAGGTACGCTGACCAGAAGAACTGGAAATTTATTATTTTAGATAAAAAAGATGATGAATATGGTGGGATTAAGAGCGTTACTGTAGAAATCGAAGGTGCTGATGTTTATCATATTTTAAAAAATGAAAACGGGGTTCATCGTTTAGTCAGAATATCTCCTTTTTCCAGCCAGCATTTAAGGCATACCTCCTTTGCCTTAGTAGAGATCCTGCCCATTATTAAAACTAAAGAAATTTTCTTAAAAGAAGAGGATATAGAAATAGAAACTTTCCGTTCCTCCGGACCAGGCGGTCAAAATGTGCAGAAAGTGGAGACTGCTGTCCGGTTATTTCACAAACCAACAGAAACGGTAGTCGTTTGCCAATCAGAAAGGTCTCAATTTCAAAATAAAGAAAAAGCTTTGGAAATTTTGCGCAGCAAACTCTACCAACTAGCCCAGCAAGAAAAAGTGAAAACTATTGAAGAATTAAAAGGCAAAAAAATAAAAATTGAATGGGGTAATCAAATTCGTTCTTATATTCTCCATCCTTATAAAATGATAAGAAATGAAAAAACTGGCAAGAAATGGTCCAATATTGTAGAAGAAGTCTTAGATGGCAATTTAGATTTAATCAAATAATGCGATACTAATATACAAATGCATACGAATTATACTAATGGATTCTATTCGTATTGTTCGTATAAATTCGCATATTTATATCGATAAAATTATGAGTTTAGTGTATTTCAAAAATGTGTCTAAAAGTTATAATGGGTCATTAATTTTGGATAATGTGACTTTTACTATGGAAACCGGTGAGTTTGTATCTCTCGTTGGTCGGTCAGGCGTGGGCAAAACTACTTTACTCAAAATGCTCATCCGCGAAGAATTGCCCACGAAAGGGAAAATTTTTTTTGATGATAAAGAAATTAATAAATTAAAGCCAAACGAAATAGCGCTCTTACGTCGGAAAATTGGCGTCGTGTTTCAAGATTTTAAATTATTACCTGACCGCACCGCTTTCGAAAATGTCGCCTTTGCTATGGAAGTGGCTGGATATCCTAATGAAATGATAAAAAAAGATGTTCCTGAAGTTTTGAAGTTAGTTAATTTACAAAACAAAGCCGATAATTTCCCTTATCAAATGTCAGCTGGAGAAAAACAAAGAACAGTAATTGCGCGCGCTTTGATTCAGAGGCCAGAATTGATTTTAGCTGATGAACCCACTGGGAATTTGGATCCAATTAATAGTTGGGATATTATTAAATTATTAGTTAAAATCAATGAGCTAGGCACGGCAGTAATGTTGGCTACTCATGATAAAGAAATAGTGAATACTTTAGGCAAAAGAGTAATCAGTTTAGAAAATGGCAAGATTATTCGTGATGAACAAGAAGGAAAATACCTAATTTAATTTTTAATTTTTAAATTTTTAAAAAATGATTGCTATTTTAAAAAGAATGTTTAAAACTGCCTGGCAAGGCATGAAGCGCAATAATTGGCTTACTTTAGCCTGCGTCGCAATGATGATGTTGAGTTTATTAATTTTTTCTTCGACGATTATTTTTAATCATCTGGCCAATAGTTTGGTTAACACCTTGAAAGAAAAAATGGATATTAGTTTATATTTTAAAACTGATGTTCCCGAGGAAGATATTTTAAAAATTAGAGATGAATTATTAGCTAACGAATTAATAGCAAAAATTAATTATGTCTCTAAGGAAGAAGCTTTAGAAACTTTTGAAGAGAGAAGTAAATATAATCCGACAATTCAAAAAGCCTTAGAAGTGATAGGAGAAAATCCTTTGGCCGCGTCTTTAAATATTAAAGCTAAAAATACTACTGATTATAATCAAATTATTGAATCGATTAAAAATTCCGCTTTTCAAGATAAATTGATTACCATTGATTTGACTGAAAATCAAAAAATTGTAAGCCGAGTTGATACTTTAGCTCGGGCTATTAAAATCGGTTCTTTAGCGGCTATTATTCTTTTAACTTTCTTGAGTTTTGTGATTAGTTTTAATACGATTCGCATGGCTATTTATTCACTTAAAGAAGAGATTGAAATTATGAAATTAGTCGGTGGTTCTAATTGGTTTATTCGCGGGCCTTTTCTTTTGGAAGGAATTTTACAAGGATTATTTGCTTCTTTAACTACTATTATAATTTTTTCTTTAATTATTTTACTTTTGGGAGCGCGGATTGAAAATTTTATTCCCGGTTTAGGTCTTAGCACTTATTTCTGGTCGCATTTTTGGTTCATTTTATTCTTACAAACGACTTTTGGTATTTTCTTAGGAATTATTTCCAGTTTCTGGGCTTTAAATCACTATTTAAAAATTTAATTTTTCATTGCGGGGTGGTGTAACGGTAGCACAGAGGCCTTTGGAGCCTTTGATCCTGGTTCGAATCCAGGCCCCGCAGCACCTAGCAGATATTTATTAAATAAAAAGACCCAATGTTTGGGTCTTTGTTTTTTATTATTAAGCCATCGCCGAGTATTTTCTGAAATAAATTGCGTTCAGAAACAGATTGGTTTTAAATTTAAAACCAACTTTTCCTCTTTGCCCCAAGATTTTTAATCTTAGGGTCCTGGTAGGGGATGGCTAATATTAAGAATCATCTTTTGATGATTCTTAATACTTTCATTAATTTTTTGGGACCTTCATAGCAACTTAAAGTTGCGATGAGGGCCTTATTATGTTTCATGGCATTGATTTTTCCTTCCAATATTGGCGGAATTTCAATATTAATTCCGTTCCACTGGAGTTTTTTTCTGATGAAATAGAGATTCAGTTGTTTGATTGCCAAAATTGCTTGGTCTGTTAGTAATTTAAATTCTTCAGGAATTTCTGTGTTGCAGAAGTTGCAGAAACTTTCAGAGCATTGCTTTTCAAATCCTTCAAGGATTTGTTTTTCTGTACGATAATCAGTTGCTGGTAGCAAATTGAAAATACATTGATCCCCGCACTTCTTTTCAAATAAACACCAAAAAGTCAACTTATTCATTTTTACCTCCTTTTTTGTATTTTTTTATTTTCAATTATTTTCAACGTGCAATACTGAATAGGGAGGAGCGAGTATTTTCCGCTCTTGTGCTCGCTCCCCCTCGCTTGAAAGGAATAGGGTTAACCCTATCTTTATATAATAAGCTTTTTATAAAATTTGTCAAGGATTATTAAAATGAATAAATTTTGTTATAATATTTTATATGTCTAATGACTTAAATAATGTAGAATTTATTTGTTCTCATTGTGGCAAAAAAGTTACTTATCAGAGAGACATTGGAACGGAGCATCGTAATCATTGTCCTTACTGTTTATGGTCGCAGCATGAAGACTTAAATACTCCTGGCGATAGAAAATCGAATTGCCATGGCCAGATGGAACCCATTGGTTTAACTTTTAAAAAAGAAGGCCAGGGTAAATATGGTCAAAAAAAACAAGGTGAATTAATGTTAATTCATCAGTGCTTGAAATGCGGCAAGATCTCCATTAATCGTTTGGCAGGTGATGATGACAACAAAGTTATTTTAGAAGTTTTTGAAAAATCTAAATCAATGGATTTAAAACAAAAACAAAGGTTAGAAAATCAGGGAATTGAGGTTTTGAGCGAAAAAGATAGAAAAGAAATTTTAATTCAATTATATGGTGTAGGGGTTGACATCTTCTAATAATCCTTTATAATTACTCTAAATTTTAAAAATTAAAAATATGAAATACAAATGTACTGTTTGCGGGTATATTTATGATGAAGAGGGCATTGATCCTATTACCGGTGAAAAAAATGTACCCTGGAGCGAATTGCCCGAGGAATGGGTTTGCCCCAAATGTAGCGCTCCTAAATCAGAATTTAAATCCCTAGACGAAGAAGAGCCTTTCGCCGCTGAGGAAGATATTGATGATCTTGATGATTATACTGAAGATACAGATTTAGATAATTTTTAAAATATGCAACGAACTGGGGCTTTAGATTTATTACATCAAAAAATTAAAACAGTTAATTTAATTAAACACTCTTTAGCTGTTGAAGCGGGGATGAGAGCATTGGCTCAATATTTTCATGAAAATGAAGATGATTGGGGTTTGGCAGGGTTACTACACGACATTGATTACGAAGATACAAAGGATAACCCTCAAGAGCACTCTTTAAAGGGTGCTGAATTTTTAAAATCTTTGGGATTAGCTGATGATATTACCGAAGCAATAAAAACTCATAATCAGGCTCACGGTATTAAACCAGAAACTACTATGGCTAAAAGTTTATTTTGTATCGATCCCCTGACTGGTTTAATTGTCGCCGCCACTTTAGTTTTGCCTTCTAAAAAAATTCATGATTTAACAGTAGAGAATATTTTAAATCGCATGAAAGAAAAAAGTTTTGCTCAAGGCGCTAATCGTGAAACAATTAAGCAATGCGAAACTTTATTGAATTTACCATTAGAGCAATTTTGCTCCCTGGTTTTAAAAGGGATGCAGAATATTAGTCAGGAATTAGGACTATAAAAAGGGTTGCTTTTCTTGTCTTTTTTTGCTAAACTGTAAAAGTGCCCTTCTGGGCACTTTTAAAAATATGACAAAAATATTTAGAAAAATTAAGACCTATTTTGAGGAATCTTGGCGGGAATTAAAAAAAGTAAATTGGCCGACAAGATACGAAACCAAAAATAGAACTTTAGGAGTATTGGCTCTAGCCTTTTTTATTGCTATTATCTTGACTATAGTTGATTACGGATTAATAAGATTAATGGGATTAATTATTAAATAAGAGATATGCCCAAGCAACAAATTAATTTAGGTAGGAATTGGTATGTTATTCATACTTATTCTGGTTACGAGGATGCCGTGGCGAGGAATTTAAAACAGAGAATTGAAGCCTTAGGGATGCAGGATAAAATTTTTAATGTTTTAGTGCCAAAAGAAAAAAAGATTAAGATAAAAAATGGCAAGAGAGTAGTAATCGAGGAAAAAATTTATCCGGGTTATGTTTTTGTTGATATGCTAGTGACTGATGATTCGTGGTATGTTGTCCGTAATACTCCCATGGTGACTGGTTTTATTGGCGCCGGAACAACTCCTCGTCCCGTCCAAGACGAAGAAATAAAGGAAATTTTAAGAAAAATTGTGGAAGAAGAACCAAAATACAAAATCGAATTTACGATAGGTGATTTAGTAAAAATAATGGACGGTCCTTTTAAAAATAGTGAAGGCAAGGTTCAAGAAATTGATAAAGAGCGGGGACGGGTTAAAGTATTAGTGTCTTTATTTGGTCGCGATACACCTATTGATTTAGATTTTTTGCAAGTAAAAAAAGAATAACTTCAAAAATTATATGGCTAAAACCATTAAAACAATTTTAACTTTGCAAATTGCTGCTGGTCAAGCAAATCCTGCTCCTCCAGTAGGTCCAGCTTTAGGGCAGCATGGCTTAAACATCCAGGAATTTTGTACTCGTTTTAACGAAGCCACCAAAGACAAAATGGGCGAAATTATTCCTGTAGAAATAACTGTTTATATTGACCGTACTTTTGATTTGAAATTTAAAGAACCGCCAGTTTCTGATTTATTAAGAAGGGCTGCTGGGGTAGAGAAGGGTTCTGGCAATCCGTTAAAAGAGAAAATTGGCAAAGTAACTAAAGCTCAGGTTGAGGAAATTGCTAAAAGAAAAATGCCTGACTTAAATACTGAAGATTTAGAAGCAGCCATGAAAATGGTGGCAGGTACAGCCAGAAGTATGGGAATAGAGATTGAGCAATAATTACAAAAAATGCCGCTTCTAGCGGCATTTTTGATTTTATTTTTGCCAATACTCTAAATCTTTTTCTGCATAAAAGGGATATGATAAACTCTTGTCTTCTTTAATAACAAAATCATCAAAAAGGAGAGGTATTTTTTGTTGAAATATTTTAAGGGTAGGAATCATAATTTCTCTTATTTGAGGGTGAGCTGCTTTTTGAGTTCGCATTTCAAATACATGACGCCATTCCCGGAGATTGAAAGTAGCTACAATTTCTGTTTTGAGGGAATTTGGTAAAACAGAACGCGCTTCTTCAGGCGTGCTGCCTAATTCAATTAATTGATTATAATTCTTTGCTGCTTCCTGGCAATTTTGATACCAGATCTTATATTTTTCACTGCCCTTTTTATAAAACAAAGGTTCAATGAATTGAATATTTCCCGAATAATTGCAATAACGGGTTGATTCTTGGGTATAGGCAGCTAGGCGGTGTCTTACTAATTCGTGGGTAACACCACGATCACAAATAAATCTGACAGAAATAGAGACGTGCTCCAAAATGCTTTCATGCCCCCAGTTTAATAATTTCTTCAAGAAGATTCGATAAGAATCTTTGGTGATTTTTTTCTCGCTTTTGTGAGATAGCCGGCCAAATTTTTCTAGGGTTTTTAATATTTTTACTCCGGAAAACTTGGTTTCAATAACAACCTTTGGCTTAATGATTTTAATGTTGGCCATAATTTATCTCTTCTAATTTTTGATTAACTATAGTTAAAGCAATTTGTTTTACTTCCTCTAGCGGTTTATTGACATTAACAATTTTTATAAGTTCTGGTGCTTCTCGAGCTAATTGAAGGTAGGTTTCTCTAACTCTTATATGAAATTCTAAGTTTTCGTTATCGAGGCGATCCAAATCTTGGCGATTTTGATATTTTCTTTCAAGGCCAATTTTGGGATCTAAATCAAAGAGAAGGATTAAATCGGGTTTGATATTTTCAATGGCAAAAGAATTAATGGTCTTTATTTTTTCTAAACCTAAGTTTCTGCCACCACCTTGATAAGCATAAGAAGAATAAACAAAGCGATCACAAATGACAATTTCATGATTTTTAAGATGGGGAATAATGATTTCATTAACATGTTGAGCGCGAGAGGCAGCAAATAAATAAGCCTCAGTTAAAGGCAAAACATTATTTTCTTTATTGAGAATAATTTCTCTGATTTTTTCAGCTACTGGGCTACCTTTACCTCCCGGTTCTCGAGTAAAAAACACTGGATACCCTTTTTCTTTAAGTTTTTCTTCTAACCAGTGCCCCACGGTGCTTTTACCAGTGCCTTCGCACCCTTCCAAAATTAAAAAAAATCCTTTTTTCATGTTTTTATTTTATCATTTTTTGTTATATAATAAAAATATATGGAATACGAAGCAACCATTGGATTGGAGATTCATGCAGAACTAAAGACCAAAACAAAAATGTTTTGTGATTGTTTAAATAATTCCGAAGAAAAAACTCCTAATAAGAATGTCTGTCCTGTATGTTTGGGCCATCCAGGAACTTTGCCAGTAATTAATCTGCAGGCGGTAGAAAATGTAATAAAAGTAGGTTTGGCTTTAGGCTCTCAAATTACAGAATTTTCAAAATTTGATCGCAAAAATTATTTTTATCCGGATCTACCCAAAGGCTACCAGATTTCTCAGTATGATAAACCTCTGTGCCAGGGCGGTAAATTAAAATTATTCTTAAGCGATAATGAAGAAGAAAGCAAGAAAGAAATTCAGATTACTCGTATTCATTTAGAAGAAGATACAGGAAAATTAATTCATCCCGCTGATGGAAAATCCACTTTAATTGATTTTAATCGCGCTGGCGTCCCTTTAATGGAATTAGTGACCGAACCAGTAATCCATAGTGGCAGGGAGGCAAGATGGTTTGCCCAAGGACTGCAAATTTTATTAAAAAATTTAGGTGTCTCTAGCGCTGATATGGAAAAAGGCCAGATGCGTTGTGAAGTGAATATTAGTTTAAGACCGAAAGGGGAAGCAAAATTAGGCACTAAAGTAGAAGTTAAAAATCTGAATTCTTTTAAAGCAGTGGAAAGAGCGATTGATTACGAAATTAAAAGGCAATCAGAAATTTTAGAAAAAGGAGAAAAAATTGTTCAAGAAACCAGAGGTTGGGATCCCCTTAAAGAAATTACTTATTCCCAAAGAATAAAAGAAGAAGCGCAAGATTATCGTTATTTTCCTGAGCCTGATTTGCCGCCGCTTCATTTATATTCCCAAACTAAAGAAGGTGGGCTCTTTAATTTAGAGGAATTAAAGAAAAATTTGCCTGAATTACCGTGGGAGAAAAAATATCGTTTAATCAGGACTTATCAAATTCCTTTTGCTGGCGCTAATATTATTATTCAAGATGAAAAATTATTAACCTTTTTTGAAGAGGCGGTAAGATTTTTATCACAAAAATCAGTCTCTGATCTTTCCAAAGGGGTGTTATTAATTTATAACTATTTGATTACTGATATCCTAGGTCTTAAAGAAAAGAATAATCTTTCGTGGAATGATATTAAATTAACTCCAGAAAATTTTGCTAATTTAATTAATTATTTATTAAACAATAAAATAACATCACGAGTAACTAAAAATATTTTGGAGGAAATTATTACCACCAATGAATCAGCAGACGAATTAATTCAAGAAAGGGGGTTGGAGCAAGTAAGTGAATCTAGTTCTTTACTGCCGATAATCGAAAAGGTTATTAATTCTAATGATAAAGCAGTGGCTGATTATAAAAAAGGCAAAGAAACTGCTATTCAGTTTTTGGTAGGTCAATGTATGGCCCAGCTTAAAGGCGCTGGTAATCCTCAGGAATTAGAAAAATTAATTCGCGAGAAAATGAGTCGTTAATTTTATAGCTTCTTCAGTATTTTTAATCCAGAAAGTATTTTTTTTGTTTTTAGATCCGTCTAAATTTTGCTTAGCAAAAATTTGGTGAATAAACCACGTCATTTGACGTTTAGCAAAACGACAAATATCTCGATAAAGAGAGTTTATCATCTCTTCATACATAACTTTATTTTCTAAATAACGGTTAATCCAGCGATATTCCAAGCCAAAATCTTCCAGGCGTTGAGAAGAAACACCTTTTTCTTTTAATTTTTTGACTTCTTCGATCATGCCTTCGTCTAATCTCTTCAATAATCTTTTTTTAATTAATTCCTGAAGTTCATTTTTATCTTTTTTGATTCCTAAAATTAAGATATCCCATGGTGGTTTTACTTTTTTTAAAGGAGAGATAGTTTTATTTTGAGCAATTATTTCCAAGGCTCGAATCAAACGTCTTTTATTATGAGCATCAATATTTTGGGTTCTTTTAGGGTCTAGCGATTTTAATTTTTCAAATAATTGTGCAGGACTAAATTGCTCTAATTCTTGTCTTAATTTCAGATTAGGTTGAGTGGGAGGTAATTGCCAACCCTCAATTACAGCATTAATATACAAACCAGTACCGCCGCATAAAATTGGTAATTTTTTTCTTTTTTGAATATCTTCAATAGCCTCAAGAGCTAATTTTTGATACTGGGCTACTGAAAAATATTCTTTTGGCTCAGCGACATCTAATAAATGATGCCTGATACCTTCTGAATAAATTTTGCCTTTTACCTTTTGAATTTTAACTTTTCCTGTACCAATGTCCATACCTTTATATACTTGGCGGGAATCAGCGGAGATAATCTCTCCATTAAATTTTTTAGCTATTTCTATGGCTAAATCAGATTTTCCTGAGGCTGTTGGCCCTATAATTACCAGCAGTTTATTATTGAAATTTTTTAAACTATTTAAAAACTTATTCATTAAAAATCTAAAACTTTTAAACTTTGGATTTTAAATTTTATCTGCCTGCCGGAGCCTTGGCGCAGGCGGGACTTTTGTATTTTGATTTTTGAATTATTATTTGCACAGGTTTAAAACTCTGCCTATGAATTTTTGATGATCCGTATTTTTTTAATAATTTTTTATGAAGCATAGTAGGATAACCTTTGTGAATTTCAAAATGATAATGAGGATATTTTTTTGCTAAGGCCACCATTTTTTTATCGCGCATTACTTTAGCAATTATTGAAGCTAGAGCAATAGAAAAAATTTTATCATCACCCTTAATAATAGTTTTTTGCGGATATTTTATTTGAGGAATAAAGCGATTGCCATCAACTAAAATTAAATCTGGTTTAATTTTTAATTTTTTTAAACTTTTTTCCATGGCGAGAAAAGTTGCCTTCTCAATATTGATTTTATCAATAGTTTTTTCATCCACAAAAGCATAAGAAAATTTTATCTCCGGTATCGCTTTTATTAATTGAAAAATTTTCTCTCTTTGCGAAGCAGAAAGTTTTTTAGAATCTCTAGTGTATTTTAAAAGCAGCCTTAAATTTTGATCCATGTACCGCTTAGGGTGCATGACCCTGAACCCTAGGTGGTTCAGGGTTTTATTTTTTGGTAATAAAATAACGACCGCAGCAGCAGTTACTGGTCCGGCTAATGGTCCTCGGCCCGCTTCATCTAACCCGACAATAATTTTTAATCCTTTTTTCCAAAAATATT
>JAAZNP010000005.1 GCA_012798235.1 Parcubacteria group bacterium | reverse complement strand
GAACAAAACCTTTACCCCGCACCTATTTTGCGATTCAAATAACATCGCAAAAAAGTCTTCAAAAACTTTTTTGCCAGAGATAATTAATAAAAGATTTAGTTAAAAGAAATTCCTCTTTACAATGGCAAAATAGGTGCGGGGTGCTCAATGTTGTGATAAAATTTTTATCACTCAGCATTGAGCTCTGCCTACGCAGGTAGGCCTCGTTCAAAAATTTTAACAACATTGGCATATGTTCCAATTACCAACTTCTATTCAAAAAATCGAGCAATTAAAAAATTACGGGAAATTCCAAATCGAAGGATTGTATCCTGGCTACGGGATTACTTTAGGTAATTCCTTAAGGCGGGTTTTAATATCTTCTATTGAAGGAGCTGCTGTTACTTCATTAAAAATAGAAGGCATTCAGCATGAGTTCAGCCCTATTGAAAATGTAATGGAAAGCGCCTTGGATATTATGCTTAATTTAAAACAATTAAGGGTAAAGCTTTATACTAATGAACCGCAAGTTTTAAAATTAGATGTTGAAGGCGAAAAAGAAATAACAGCAAAAGATTTTAAAAAAAATACTCAAGCGGAAATTTTAAACCCTGACTTACATATTGCTACTTTAACTGATAAAAAAGCTAAACTAAATTTAGAAGTTACCGTCGAAAAAGGATTGGGTTATGTTTTAGCCGAAGATCGCAGAAAAGAAAAATTGCCTATTGGCACTATTGCCTTGGATGCTATTTTTAGCCCTGTCCAAAAAACTAATTTCAAAGTAGAAAATATGCGTGTTGGTGACCGCACTGATTATAATCGTTTAATTATAGAAATTGAAACTGATGGTTCTATTACCCCAGAAGAAGCATTGGGCAAAGCAGCTAGTATTTTGCAAGAACATTTCAATCTCATAGCAGAAAAATTTGCGCCCAAGACAGAAGAAACCAAAATCACTGCTTCCTCTGCATTTAAGAGAGAAAAGAAAGAGCCTAAAGATGTTTTAATTGAAGAACTGGAATTAAGTGCACGCACTAAAAAAGCTTTAATTAATAATGGTATTAAAACTTTAGCTGGTCTCTTGCGGTACAAAGAAGATAAATTATCTACTTTAGAAGGTTTAGGCGAGAAATCATTAGAAGAAGTAAAACAGGTGCTTAAAAACCTGGAATATACTTTAAAATAAACTGAAAGCTCAAAGCTTAAAACTCAAAACGCAAAAGTTTGAATTCAAATAAAATGAAACACTTAAAAGAAGGAAAAAAATTTCATAGGAAAACAGACCAAAGAAGAGCCCTGTTGAAAGGATTAGCGGTTAATTTAATAATACGAGGGAAAATTACCACTACTTTAAGCAAAGCTAAAGAAACCAAAAAGAAAATTGAAAGATTGATTACCATTGCTAAAAAACAAAATTTAGCATCTTTAAAAAGGATCAAACAAGAATTACCAATTAAAGCGGCCCATAAATTGTATTACGACATTGCTCCTTTGTATAAAGAACGAAAAGGTGGCTATACGAGAATTATTAAAACTGTGTTGCGAAGGAAAAGAGATGCTGCCGAATTAGTAATTTTAGAATTAATTAAAGAACATGAAGCAAAATAATCATTTAACTATTGATGCCACCGGGCAGTCCTTAGGCCGACTGGCTTCGCGAGTCGCTGTTTTATTGCAAGATAAAAATAAGGCAACTTACGAACCAAATAAAGTTGGTACCAATATTGTAATTATTAATAATTTGAGCAAAATTAGATTTACCGGAACTAAACCCAAAGTAAAAACTTATTACAAGCATAGTGGTTATCTTGGTCATTTAAAAGAAATGTCGCTTGAAAAAATGTGGGTTAAGGATCCTAAAAAAGTTTTTCTTTTGGCAGTAAAGGGCATGCTTCCTAAAAATAAATTGCGAGCTCGCCGTCTTAAGCATTTAATTCTTAATTTATAAATATGACTACTAAAACAGCAAAGAAATATTTTGAAGCCATTGGCCGTCGCAAATCATCAATTGCTCGAGTACGCCTGAGCAAAGAGAAACCAGGCATTATTATTAATAATAAAACTTTAGAAGAGTATTTCCCATTAATTTCTCACCAAAATAAAATTCTTACCCCTTTAAAAGAAACAAATAATGAAAATAAATTTAATATTTCGGTGAAGGTTGTAGGGGGAGGATTAACAGGTCAAGCAGAAGCTATTCGGTTAGGTATTAGTCGAGCTTTAGTTCTTATTGATGAAAAACTAAAAAGCACCCTTCGCGCTAAAGGATTATTAACTCGCGATAGTCGTGTCGTGGAAAGAAAGAAATTTGGTTTGAAAAAAGCTCGTCGCGCGCCACAATGGCAGAAGCGTTAAACACTACCAAACATTAGAGTTATCAAAAAAAGAGGCATTGGGCCTCTTTTTTATAGACCTGTTTTCATAATGCCCTCCGGGGTTAAAAAGAAGATATAATTTAAAGCATTATCTAATAAGAATCTTTCCTTTTTTAAATTATCAGTAATAAGCCAAGTTTCTCGGCTATTAAAATTATAAATTTTAAGGTTAGCGTCGTTGATTAAAATAAAACAATTGTCATCAATAAACCACTGGGGCAAAGAATCGCTTAAAATATCCAATGGTGTTTTGATATCTTTTATTAAATCATAAATAAGCAATTCTTTATTTGTTTGATATAAAATAATATTATTCCCACTTAATGAAAAATTAACATCAGTAGTGTGTTCATCTAAAAGGAGTGGGGGATTATGCTCCTGATTGAGCAAATAAACCCAGCCATTAGGTTTAATCACTAAAAAGACATCTTGACCTAAAGATTTTTTAATAATTATTTGATTTAAATCTTCATTTGATTCTTTGAAAGCAAAAAAAGATAATTGGTTTTCATTTTTATCATCCAAATCTAAACTTGACAAAATGCCATTATCTTTTATGAAAAATATTTTTTTCTCTTCAAGCACTAACGGAGAAACAAAACCATCAATTATTTTTTCTACCGAACCGTCTAAAGGATTAAAAAGATAAACTGCCTGAAGAGTTCTCACTAATATTTGGTTCTCTTGGCTATGAGGCATTACTACAATTTGTTTAATTTGGGGCGAAGGCTTAATTTCTAAATTTATTTTTTTTAAAGCATCAGCAAATCTTTTATCCAGGTCGATTTCTTGATTAACGAGGTTCCCTGGTAAAAAAATTAACTTCCAGTCATTTTCTTTAAACATAGTTAATAATTTTTTGGCGTCAGCAGTAAAAATAACGGCTTGTGGCAACGCAGAACTTTGGTAAAATTTTTGACTATTTTTAGTACTCCGGTTATAAAGATACCATTCATAACCACTTTTTAGGGGAGTAAAATAAATAATCAAATTATTATTGTTATTCGAGTAAAAATCAGAAATATCTTTGTTGGCCACTAATTGGTCTTGAGGCCATGTTTGAGGAAATAAATAAATACGGCCCAAATCAGTTATTTGCCGTGGCTTAATCGTCACAACTTTATTAACAACAGAATAACCAGGATAGCTGAAAGAGACAGAATATTCTTGTGTTTTTAATTTAGCGCTTAAAATGCCATCTCGAGTATTATAAACTTTACCATTGATAGTAACTACAGCTGATTTTGGTAAAAAATTTGCTTGGAGTACCCCTAATAAATCTGTTTTTTGCTGATATATACGAAAGCCAATAAAAATTAAGGCGCCGCTAAGAATAATTAAAAAAATAATAAAAACCTGCTTCATACTGAGGTTATTTTAACATTTTTTTAGGGCCAAGAAAAGAGTTGAGCTTTTCTAAAAAATATTATAGAATATTATTATCTAAGATTATGACCTCGCATAGTGCCTATTATCGTTCTTTGCTTATTCTAACTTTTATTCTTTTAATTATTGGCCTAATGGCTTTAATTAGCGCTTCTTCAGTTATTGGCCAAGAAGACTATCAGGATGTTTATTATTATGTTAAGAAACAATTATGGCGCGGCATTATTCTGGGGCTTATTTTAATGTTTATTGTTACAAAAATTAATTATCATCGTTGGTCTAAATGGGCGTTATTTTTTTTAATTATTAATCTTTTTCTGGTAGGATTATGTTTCATTAGCCCTTTTAAATATATTGTTAATAATTCCAATCGTTGGATTAAAATGGGGCCATTAGTTTTTCAACCATCAGAATTTTTAAAAATTACTTATATTCTGTTTTTATCTACTATGTTAGCGAAAGTTAATGTTAGTAGTAAAATAAAAAGAGTATTTGGCGCTCCTTTCTTAACCTATCTTTTTACCTTAGCAATAATTGCCATGCTTTTGGGTTTGCAACCATCAACAGGAACATTTCTTATTCTTGCCCTATCTTCCGTTTTTGTCTACTTCAGCGCCGGATTAAGTTGGAAACAATTTATTGTTATTGGTCTCAGCGGAGCTTTACTATTAGGAATTTTAGTTTTTCTAGCCCCTTATCGTTTAGAAAGAATAAAAACCTTTCTCTACGGAGGAAATGACCCTTTGGGAAAAGGGTGGCAAAGTAAACAATCTTTGATTGGAATTGGTTCCGGTGGTTTTTTTGGATTAGGATTTGGCAAATCAGTGCAAAAATATAATTATTTGCCCGCCAGCCACACTGACGCGATCTTCTCTATTATCGCTGAAGAATTTGGTTTTCTTGGTTCTTTTATTGTTTTAATCATTTATTTATTATTTATTACCGTTGGTTTAAAAATCGCTAAAGAAAGTCCTGATAATTACGGAAAATTTTTAGCCACAGGATTAACTACTAGTATTGGTATTCAGGCTTTTATCAATATTGCCGCTATGTGTAAATTAATTCCGATTACTGGCATCCCTTTGCCACTTATTAGTTATGGTTCTTCAGCCTTAATTACTAATCTATTAGCTATTGGCATTATTCTCAATATAGCTCGTAATAATTAATATAAAACTATGGATTTATCATTTTTGCGACCTCGAAATATTTTCAATAAAAAAATACGCATTCTTTTAACTGGTGGTGGTTCGGGTGGGCACACTTTTCCTCTGATTGCTATTTCTCGGGAATTAAAAAAAATCGCCTCAGCTCAAAATATCGAATTAGAACTCTTTTATATTGGACCGAATGATTTTACCTTACCTTTAATTCAAAAAGAGATCATTAATGTGAAAACAATTTTAGCTGGAAAAATGAGGAGAGGGTTTTCCTGGCAAAACTTTATTGATTTCTTTAAAACGCTCGGCGGTTTATTACAGGCCATGGTCTATGTTTATCTGTTTATGCCTGATTTAATTCTGTCTAAAGGTGGTTATGGTTCTTTCCCAGTAGCTTTTTGGGGAATTCTTTTTCTGATTCCAACCTATATCCATGAAAGCGATAGTGTTCCCGGCCTCGTGAATAAAATTATAGGTAAATTTGCTAAAGAAATCTTTATTTCTTTTGAAAGTTCAGGACGTTATTTTCCTAATAAAAAAACAATTATTACTGGTAATCCCATTAGACAAGATTTATTTGATGCAACTATCGATATTCAGGCTACCAAAAAATTATTAAATTTATCAGAGAGACCAGTAATTACTATTATTGGCGGCTCTCAAGGGGCAAAAAATATCAATGATTTAATTCTGGATATTCTCCCTAAAATTATTGACGACGTAGAGATTATTCACCAGGTTGGCGAAAACAATTATGATTCTGTTCTTAAAGAAGCCAAAATTATTTTCCAAGAAATTATTCAAGATGAAGAAAAACAACAATATTATCATCCTGTTGCCTTTTTAGAAGAATCAGAAACTCCTAATATTAAATCACTCAAAGATGTTATTTTAATTAGTGATTTAATTATTGCTCGAGCTGGTAGCGGTTCAATTTTTGAAATTGCTGCCAGTGGCAAGCCTTCAATTATTATTCCCTTACCTTGGGCTAGCCAAGACCATCAAAAACAAAATGCTTATGAATACGCTAAAACAGGGGCCGCTATCGTTGTTGAAGAACAAAATTTGAAGCCGAACATTTTTGCTGATCTAATTTTACAAATCTTAAGCAATGAACAGAAAATAAAAGAAATGCAAAAAGCGGCATTAGCTTTTGCTAAACCAAAAGCAGCTGAACAAATAGCTCAGTATCTAATTCAAAATACATAAAATATATGGATGATCCTAAAACACCACAACAACTCTTTGCTCCTCGCGTAAGAATTGCACCTAGTCCGACTGGCTGGTTTCATTTTGGCACTGCTCGTACGGCTTTGTTTAATTTCTTATTTGCCCGCAAAACCGGTGGTAAGTTTATTTTAAGAATTGAAGATACCGACCAAATTAGATCAAAAAAACTCTATGAAGATAATATTAAAGAAGGATTAAAATGGTTAAATTTAGAATGGGATGAAGGGCCAGATAAAGCAGGGGATTTTGGTCCCTATCGTCAAAGTGAAAGAATTGATATTTATAAAAAATATTTACAACAATTATTAGATGAAGGAAAGGCTTATTATTGTTTTTGTTCTCCGGAGGAAATAGAAGCGCAAAAACAGGATATGGTTTCCCGTGGTTTGCCACCAAAATATTCTGGCAAATGTCGTGATTTAAGCCCCGAGACAGTTAAACAATATTTCAAAGAAGGCAAAAATCCAGTTATTAGGATTAAAATGCCTAATAAAATCATTAAATTTAATGACATTATTAGAGGGGAGGTAGAATTTAATCTTGATTTATTAGAGGATATTATTATCGCCAAAAGCCTAACTGAGCCTTTGTATAATTTTTCCGTTGTTATTGATGATTATTTAATGCAGATAACGCATGTAATTCGCGGAGAAGACCATGTTTCTAATACGCCTAAGCAAATAGTCATTCAGGAGGCATTAGGCCTTCCTAGGCCTATTTACGCGCATTTACCGATGATTTTAGGGCCTGATAGATCTAAATTTAGCAAAAGACACGGCGCTACTGCTCTATCAGAGTACCAAAAACTCGGCTATTTACCTGAGGCTATTGTCAATTTTCTGGCTCTTTTAGGTTGGCACCCTGTAGGCGATAATGAAATAATGAATCTCGAGCAATTAATTAACAATTTTGAACTGGAAAGAGTTCAAAAAGGAGGGGCGATCTTTAATATTCAAAAATTGAATTGGTTTAATAATCAGTATTTAAAACTGCTACCACGAGAAAAGGTTTTTGCTTATTTCGAGGAGTACATGAAAAAATATCCTCGCAAATTTGATTTACCTAACACTAGCCACGAGTATCTAAATAAAGTTTTAGAAAGTGAGATATTAAGGATTAATAATTTTAGTGAAATTTTCACCAATTCAGATTTTTTCTTTACTAAAAATCTTCATTATCAAAAAGATTTATTAATTTGGAAAGGGGAGTCAGAACAAACAACGAAACAGGCGTTAATTGATGCTTCGAAGATAATGGAATCAATTCCAGAAATAGATTTTAATAGTATTAATCTGCAAGCAAAATTTTATAGTTTTATTGATAATAACGCTTTTTACCAACAAAACAGGGGAAGAATATTATGGCCCCTCCGTGCTGCTTTGTCAGGAAAATCAGCTTCGCCTGGTCCCTTTGAAATTGCCGAAATTCTTGGTAAAAAAGAAACTATTAAAAGAATAAAACAAGCCATTGAATTAATTTAACCCCCACCTCGACTTTGTGTAAAAAATATGGACTGGTCAAACTTTACAAGCCAAATTGGTCAAACTATTATTCAAATTTTCACAGCTATCAGTAAATTAGCCAACCAAATTTTTATTTCCGGAATCTTATATCATCTTGTTGTAATTCTTAAAGCCATTGGTAAATTTATCTTAATTATCTTGGAAGCCATTGTTCGTTTGCTGAAACTAATTATAAAATAATCACCTCTGCTAAAATAGGGGGCATCTTCCTATTCTTGCTTAAAATTGGTAAAAATGGTATAATATTTTTAGTACTTTAAAAATACAATATAGGGAGGATAGGGTGAAAAAGAAAATTTTGATTTTAGCAATACTGGTTATGTTTCTTTTGCTAACCAGTAAAGGGTGGAGGATAGAAGCAATTCGTACCGAAGATGAAAAAATTCAGTTTGCTCAATTAGAACTACAACTTCAAATTCATCAAGAAAAAAATAATCCATTAGAAAATTATCTCCAAAGCAAACATCATGGAGATTTTGTGAAAGTGGCAGAGTTGATTCAGAAATCTTGTGAAAAATATAATATTCCTTTCGAAATAACTCTAGCAATAGCTATTTTAGAATCAGGTTACGGCACTTCCAGGATAGCGCAAGAAAAACAAAATTTTTTTGCTATTGGTGCTTATGATTGGAACCCCTATAATTCAGCGTCAGATTTTTCTGATCTATCATTAGAAGAGGCGATTGATTACCAGATTTTAATCCTAAAAAATGATTATTTTGTAAGATATAAAAACCTAGAAGAAATCGCTAAAAACTATTGTAGAAACTGGCGTTCTTGGTTAGAAGAAGTAAAGTTTATCGCTCGGGAAGTCACGGAAATATTTCCAAAAAATGTAAAATATGAACAAATAAAATAAAAGGAGGTGCGAGATGGGAAGACGAATGGAGTTGACAGGAAGACTAGAAGTGATTACCGGATGTATGTTTTCCGGTAAAAGTGAAGAATTAATAAGAAGACTTAGAAGAGCAAGAATTGCTCAACTTTCAATTCAGGTTTTT
>JAAZNP010000044.1 GCA_012798235.1 Parcubacteria group bacterium | reverse complement strand
GCAATAAATCTTGAAGATAATATTACTGATTTGCTGTTTCTATTTGATTTTTTATAAAGACTAAAAATAACATTTCCATCGCCATCAAAATATCCCCTAACGAAATGAGCAAAATATTGATTTGGTATTTTTGGTAATTTTATTATTTTACTTTTTCTAGGAGTAACGCCTAATTTTACTAAATCATTAAAGATTATTTTGGAACCTATTTCTAATCTGTATCTTTTATGGAAATGGGTATTCTTTGGTTGGTATTCTCCAACCTTAAGATTGGTATGTAATACTTCTTTAATCTTATAAATAATTTCTTTATCAATAGATTGAATTTCTATAAAGCATGCCCCTCTTTTATTTCTTATTAAACTACCATCAGCAACAATAAATCCTAATACGTAAGCCATTTCTGGTGTCCATTTCTTAAAAAATTTTTCATCCTTAGTTTTATAAATTGGCATTACTTTAATCTTACAGATACCCAATGCGAGCTTATTTTTAAAATATATAGTGGCTCTGGATGGAGGTTCACTCCCACACCATAAGTGGCCACGATAGGAATCGAACCTATGCATCCGCTTTATGAGGGCGGTGTTCTACCACTGAACTACGTGGCCAACAATGGTGTGGGGGCAAGCTACCTTCTGAGCGTTATGAGTGCTCTGTTCTAACCATTGAACCACAGAGCCACGAAATAGTTGCGGGGACAGGAATTGCACCTGTGTCTCGGGGTTATGGGCCCCGCGAGATACTGCTTCTCTACCCCGCGGCCAAATGATTATTCTTGAAGCAAATAAACGAACCTTTTGAAAAAGGGTTTTAATAAAATTTCAAAAAATTGTTTTGTGGATGGCGAACTAACTTTGCCTAAATTAAGTATATCCTAAAAATCAAAAAATTACAACCCCTCGTTCGGAAAATATTTACTTTTCTCTTCAGTGATTTATAAAGATAAAACTTACAAACGAGTCTTAACTGGCGCGAATGATTCAGGGGAGGGACATTAATGTAAATTTAAAAAAAGGGAGAGGTGTTAGAGGCTCCTCCCCTGCTAATGAGCGACAGTTAAGACGAGCGAGGACCTACAAGATATTTTTTACTAATTCGTCCCAAAATCTTTTATAAATAGCAATAATATTTAAAGCCTCTTTTTGGCTGAGATTAAAATCTTTATTATTTAAAATTTCCTCGCAAACCTGATGGGTGCCTTTCAATAAATCCAAATTTTGGTAACCTTTTAATTTCAAGGAAATTAATAGTTCGTGGAAATTATTTCCTTGAAAACCTAATTGTTTTAAAAAATTTTCAATTAGGGCATCAGTTTTAATAACCGCTAATTTCCAAGAAGATTGATAATCCTCTTCAATTAAATTTTGGATTTCTTTCCAAGCGCGTTTGCTTTTAGAAGAAGAATCTAATAAGGGATTCATGCCAAACCAATCTTTAATAGTTCTAATTTTCTTGGGAAAGATTTTTAATTTTTTCGAATAAATAATAATGCCAATCAAAAAGACGAGGATTAATCCCAAAGAAATTAATTTTAAATAATATAAAATTAATAATAATTGCTTAACCAAGGATTTGTGTAATTAATTTACTAATTTGGAGTAATTGCTGGTCTGAACCATAGGGACCAATGATTTGTAAGCCAACAGGTAAACCTGATTTAGTAAAGCCAATGGGTAAATTGATAGCCGGCACACCAGCAATATTACTGGAGACAGTAAAAATATCTGATAAATACATTGACAAGGGGTCGCTAGTTTTTTCACCAATTTTAAACGGTGGAGTAGGAGTAGTTGGAGTAATAAGAAAATCTACTTCTTCAAATATTCTTTTAAATTCATTGACTATTAAACGACGTACTTTCTGGGCCTTTTTATAATAAGCATCATAATAACCTTTAGATAAAACATAAGTTCCTAAAACAATTCTTCTTCTCACTTCTTTACCAAACCCTTCACCGCGCGTTTGAAAGTACAAATCTCTCAAGTTAAATTTAGAATCTGGAATCTGAAATTTGGAATTTGGAGAATAACGAATTCCATCATAACGAGCCAAATTAGAGCTAACTTCGGCAGGCATAATAATATAATAACAAGGAAAGGCATAAGGGGTCGTAGGCAAAGAAACATCTTGAACACTAACCTTGTTGTTTTTTATTTTATTTATTACTTCTTCGATTTTTTCTTTAATTTCTAAATCCAAACCTACAACAAAATACTCTTTAGGCAAACCGAATTTTGTATTTTGTATTCTGTATTCTGTATTCTGAGAATTAAATAGATTAATACTGGTAGAATCCATGGGATCTTTGCCGCTGATAGCTTGAAATACTATTTCTGCATCTTCAACCGTATTCGCAAAAGGACCAATTACATCCAAAGAGGAAGCCATTGCAATTAATCCAT
>JAAZNP010000043.1 GCA_012798235.1 Parcubacteria group bacterium | reverse complement strand
TTTTTAGGACTTGATGTTTTGCCCATTGAGGTCGAGGTTGATGTTTCAGAAGGCCTCCATTCTTTTAATATTGTCGGGCTCCCTGATCCGGCGGTTAAAGAAGCAAAACAACGAGTTGCCGCAGCCATAAAAAATATTGGCGCTAAATCACCTTTACGGTCTAACAAAAAAGTTACTATTAATTTAGCGCCAGCTGATATTAAAAAATCCGGTTCCTATTATGATATCAGTATTGCTTTAGGTTTTTTAATGGCCTCTGGCCAAATGCCTTATTTTAATCCGGAGAAAAAAATTTTTGTGGGTGAATTAACTTTAGAAGGCATAATTAGACCAGTAAATGGCGTATTAGCTATTGCGCTTTGGGCAGAAGAAAATAATTATGAATATTTGTTTGTTCCTCAAGATAATGCCTTAGAGGCAGCTAGCGCAGCCAAAAATATAAAAATTATTGGAGTAAATACTTTAAAAGATTTAATTGATTATTTGGAAGGGAGGATTAAAATTAATCCTGCTTCTTTTAATAATTTTCAAAATGATGTACCTTCTCCAGATTCCTTTGATTTGAGTCAAATTAAAGGCCAAGAAAAAGCCAAAAGAGCCTTAATTATTGCGGCTGCCGGCGGTCATAATGTCTTGATGATTGGGCCGCCTGGTTCTGGAAAAACAATATTAGCCAAAGCCTTTCATTCTATTTTGCCGCCTTTAAACCATCGCGAATCTTTAGAAGTCACTAAAATTTATAGTTTAAGAGGGTTAATTAATCATCAGCATCCTTTAATGACTACTCGCCCTTTTCGTTCGCCTCACCATACTGCCTCCACCGTCGCCTTAATTGGTGGTGGCACTAATCCTTTGCCCGGAGAAATTACTTTAGCTCATCGCGGCGTACTCTTTTTAGATGAATTACCAGAGTTTCAAAAAGATGTTTTGGAAAGTTTGCGTCAACCATTAGAAGAAGGTGAAATTAATGTTTCTCGCGCTCAAGCCCAAGTTGTTTTCCCAGCAAAATTTATTCTTTTAGGAGCAATGAATCCTTGCCCCTGCGGTTATTTTGGCGACCCTAAAAAAGAATGTGTTTGCAAACCCTCGGATATTATTCGTTATCGCAAAAAAATATCTGGCCCTTTATTAGATCGAATAGATATTATTATTGAGGTGCCTCGTTTATCAAGCGAAGAAATTACTACTAAAATTACTGAGCCGCAATCGTTAGTGGTAAGACAATTGATAGAAAGAAGCAGGGCTATTCAAGAAGAAAGGTTCAAAGAAAGGAATGAGAAAAAAATTCCGATTGTCACTAACAGCGAAATGAAATTTCAAGAAATAGAAGAATTTTGCCAATTGGAGCCCAATGCGGAACAATTTTTAAAAAAGGCAATTGATAAATTTAATCTTTCTGCTCGTTCTTACCACCGTATTTTAAAATTATCACGCACTATTGCTGATTTAGAAGAAGCAACCTTAATTAAATACAGCCACGTGGCCGAGGCTTTGCAATATAAGACTGAATTTTCCTGGAATGTGTATTAAAAATTTTACTTCTTTAAAACAAAAGGATTTTGAGCTCCTCTCACTTCAAAATGCAAGTGGCAACCATTAGCATTACCAGTATCGCTCATCGTACCAATAGCTTGATTTTGATTAACACGATCCCCAGATTTAACATAAATTCCTCCTAAATGGCCATAAACAGTTAAAGTACCATTAAAGTGCTGAATTTTAACATAATTGCCATAGCCTAAATTCCAACCAGTCTTGGCTTCAATCACTATGCCATCAGCAGAAGCATAAATGGGGCTACCACAAGAATTAATAATATCAATGGCATTATAATAATGCAGAATACCTTTATTCCAACCACCAGAAGTTGGATAAGCAAAAAATCCTGTATCATTTGGCCAACTAGAAATATCAATAGTCATTGGTTTTAATCCGGCGCTTACTGCCAATGAAGTGGCTGATGATAATTGACCATTCGGGATAATTAATTCTTGCCCCACACTTATCTCATTGTTAGTTATATTATTGAAGGCAATAATTTCATCAGTAACTGCCTGATATTTTTTGGCAATGGAAGAAACTGTATCTCCTTTTTGGACAATATGCCTAATACCAGAAACAGGCAAAATAATTAATTCTTGACCCGGCTTGATAATGGCTCCGGATTTTAAATTATTAGCCCATAAAATAGTATTCAAACTAACACCGAAATTGGAAGCAATTTTACCAGCCGTATCCCCATCTTGCACAATATACTTAATAATGCCATGGCGTTTAGCTGTGGGGAGATAAAAAGACAAAGGCGCATTAATGCCCATTAAATTGTTATTATCAACAATTACAAAATAATCTTCCACTGAAGGAGATAAAGCCTCGTTACCTTCTAAACTTAAAATAGAGCCATCAACAGTGAGGTTTTCAGTATAAGCATAGGCTGGCTGTTTAAAAAAACTATCAGTTAAAACATTTTCTACTAATCCATTTTCAACAATAGTCTCTTCTAAATTATTACCTCCGGCTTGCGTAACACCAATTTTACTAGAAAGATAGGAATTACCGAAAATAAAGGAACAAAGCAATAAACCAAGGCTAACTTTGGCTAAATAAGGAGGTAAAACAGTATTGAAACGTCGGCTGACTCTTTTAAATTGTATTTCTATCTTAGAAATGGTATTTTAGTATTAAAAAAGAGCCATTAAGACTCTAAATATAAGTTTAGCATACCCTAATCTCATGTCAACCCCTCACTTGAAAAATACTAATTATCATTGTAAATCGCGCGAAGCGCGGTATTTTTCAAGTGAGGGGTCACCCCTTAAACCCAAAAAACGTTTAGGCCAGGTTTTTCTCAAAAAGAAGAGTTTTCTTCAAAAAATTATCCAAGCAACTGAAATAAAACCAAATGATTTGATCTTGGAAATTGGCCCAGGTACTGGTGTCTTAACCGCAGCCATTCTCCAAACAGGTGCCAAAGTTATTGCCATTGAAAAAGACCCTCGATTAGTAAAATTTCTTGAAAATCGTTTTAAAAATACTCCAAATTTGCAAATCATTCAGGGAGATATTAGGGATATCTTAAATCCAAAACAACTATCTTGTCATTCCCGCATCAGCGGAAATCTCAAAGATTATAAAGTAGTAGGCAACATTCCTTATTATCTCACCTCTCATTTAATCCAACTTCTTTTAGAATTAAAACACCAACCTAAAGTTATTGTTTTTATGGTTCAAAAAGAAGTGGCTCAAAGAATTGTAGCGCAACCGCCCCAAATGAATCTTTTAACAGTTTCCGTTCAATTTTATGCTCAACCAAAAATAATTTGCTTTGTTCCTAAATCTGCTTTCTGGCCCCAACCAAAAGTAGATTCAGCCATTATTAAATTATCTCCTCGATCATTCCCGCAAGAGCAAAAAGATCAATTCTTTAAAATTATCAAAGCTGGTTTTTCCCACCCTCGTAAACTCTTAATTAGTAATCTTAGCCAAAACCTCAAAATGTCTAAGAAGCAACTTCAAGAAATTTTCTTCAAACTCAATCTTCCTCTTAATATCCGTGCTCAAAACCTCACTTTAAAAGATTGGTTAAATTTGACTAACTTTTTGTTTGCTTAATCTCTTGAAATTTTATATAATAAATTAGGTTCTTGCCATTTAATTTCTACTAAAATGATCTATCATAATCATAATAAAGTAAACAATACTTTTATCCTCTTGGCTATTTTACTTATTTTTATTATAACTGGACAATTATCAACGCCTTTAATGGTTTTTGCAGATAATTCCAGCAATACATTTTATTGCGCCGATAAAAATTCTTTAAATAAAACAGATCTTTTTACTGATCAGGATATTAGAAATATTTGCAAAGGTTTAGTTATGTTAGGAGCTACGCCTTTTCAAGGTGTAAATGTTGAAGGAATATGGGCAGGAGGAATTGATTGTGATAAAGCGACAAGAGCAGCAATAATTCAAGGAATTCTTGAAACCAAATTACCTTATGATAATGGTCAATCGTTATCGGTAGCTTGTCAAAACAACGATAATAATCAGGACACTTTTTTATCTGCTATTTGCAATATTTGCTATAACCCAACACAAGCGAATAAAGATGCATTAGCCTCTAAAACCACTAATATTGATACAAGCCCTACAAGAGAATGGACACAATTGGGGCAAGATACTTATGATGCCTCCTTATCTCAAGGTTGCGGAGCAAAAGATTGCCTTTGTGAGGCAGCGGATTTAGGAGAACAAGGAATAACTGCATTTTTCTCTCCAGGAAGATGGATTAGAGCAATTATTGCTGCTATAGCTACTGGAATTAGGGGCATTTTAAGACGAGTTGCTAATGCTTTTGTTTGGGCTTTCACTGGTCTACCTAAAAAACTAGGAGGATACGTTCATTTTGCTCCTATTTATGATGCTAATACTAAAACCGGCGTTTGGTATACCATTCTTGGTTTTGCTAACTTAGGTATTGTTCTGGGCATGATTATTATGACTATTGCCACTATTTTCCGCATTGAAAAATTCAGTTGGAAAAAAATGTTACCTAAATTACTCCTCGTTGCCTTATTAGTCAATTTTAGTTTAGTAATTTTAGGAATTTTTGTTGATATTTCTAATTACTTAAGTATGACTTTTTTGGCCAATAGTGCTCAAAATCCTCTAGGTGATATTATGGCCGATACAGTCACAAAAACTTCTTGTGCTTTTTATTATACTAATCCAGGTAGTTTCGTGATAACCATAACTGCGGTTATATTAGGAATAATTTTAGGAGCTATTTTCCTTTTCCAATTTGCTGGTCTTCTTTTTTATGTTGCCAGCCGAATTATAACCATTTGGATTTGTCTTGCCACTTCTCCACTTGCTTTTTTAGGAATGGCTATCGATACTGATTCAATTAAAAATATCGTTAATGTATGGAGAGACAGGTTTACCCAGGCAATTGTATCTTTGCCCATCTTAAGTTTTACCCTTTATTTTGTTTTAGTGATCCTCAATGGTATATCAAATCAAGTCAGTAATATATATAACGATACTACCGAATTAGGTTTTGTCATGCTAATGGCTTATACTGCCATTATTATTGTTTTAGCTCAAGTTTTGAGGTTTGTAGCTAAAAGTATCGGTGTGGAGCAAATAGAAAAAGGATATGAATTAGCTAAAAAAGCGGTAACAGGAGCAGTTATAGCAGGAACAGCTGCTATAGGCGGACTTGCTTTGGGAAGAATGACAACTATGGGGGCTAGAACAAGAGTAAATCCACAAACAGGCGAAACAGAAGAAATTCCATCGTATTATGATAGAGCTGCTAATGCAATGTCGCATATACCGGTTATAGGTAGTAGATTATCATTAAATTTGTATAAAATTAAAGGTAAAACAACGGGAATGTTAGCAGAAAAAATTAATAAAGAAGTAGATTTAATAAAGGAAAATGAAAATGCTCTTAATGCTTATTTTGATCAATCTATTAATCCATTAGCCAGACTAAAAGCCATTACTGCTAAAAGTAAAGCAGGATTAACTTTAAGAAATAATGAATTAGATTGGTTTATGAATTATGGTAGTATTGCTTTTGCCGGATCGCAAGATGTAAGAGATGTTCAAAAAGCTATACCAGTCATACGTGAAGGGGGACATATAAGTATAGAGAATGCGATTAGAAGGATAACACCAGTACTACAAAATAGAGAATCTTCAGAAAAATTATTAGGTACAAATATATTTGATTACATGCACACATACAGACCTAATGAATTTAATGAGTTTGTTCAAAACCTTTTAAGGAGTTTCGGGTCTCCTCGACAATTAGAAAATTTACTTCTGTCTATTAATTTTAGAGATCAAGATAGAATTGTAGATCTTATTATTAACGCTGTAGGTGGCGACATGCGTAACTTCTTAAATGATCCCGTTCATGGTAATCCTCATCTTCTTGCCATGATAGATAATCCTCCTCCTGAAGAAAGCCCAGCGGTAACTGTGTTAAGAAATCGTTTCCATTTATAGAATAATTTATGAATCTATTAGTTCCACAAGATTTATTTCTTCAAAGACAAAAAATAGTACCTAAATCGATAAGAAATATTTTTTTCGATCCTACATTTAATAAAACTGTGGGGAATGCTATTATTCTTGCTAGGCTAGAAAGCAAAGAAGAAAAAGAAAAATTCATAGATGTCATTATGGCGGTTCTGCTTTTTATTATTCCGAGAAATGCATTTAAACAAGAACTTCAAAGCAGAATAAATATCTCGTCATCACAAATCGAAATTCTTGATAAAATTATCCAGGACAAAATTTTTGAACCGCTAAAAAATGAACTGGAACAATATAAATCTCTATTACCTACGCAAACAGTTGAAACAATAAAATCAGAAGCGGCTCCTACGATTGAGATGGGACAATCAAAAAAAGTGGAGATTAAACCAAAAAAAATCGAGGAATTGGTTCAACCCACAAGACCCATTGAAGAGAAACCAAAAGAAGAACCTCAGTCGCAGCTAACTCCAGAACCTCCCTTGCCGGAAATCCCTGAAATTAAAATCGAAAGACCAATTAATAAAAGCGGGGAATTAAAAAGAGTAACCGCTCCCAAAGTAACCTCAGAAGAACAAGAAAAAATTCATTCCAGATTATTAGAGGCTATTCAGAAAAAAGAAGTAAAACCTAAAATTCTAGAACAAATCAAAAAAGTATTAGAAAGTGGCGTGAACAAACAAACCGAAACAAAAACACCAGAAAAACCAGTAGCTCCGGCAGAAGCACCGTCAGCGTCAAAAGTCGTCGGCGGAGATAGCAACGAGAAATTTAAAACAGAGCCAAAGCCTACTTCTTCGAGCCAAAAACCATATATCTTTGATGTAAAATTAAAACAAGAAGCGAAAACCAAAGAAGAAATTTCTCCTAAGGACATTAAATATCAAAAAACGACAGAAAAACCATTTGGCGAAGCGTAAAAAGATCCTCGCTTTCGCAAGGATGGCACTATGCATCACTTTTGAATTTTGACTTTTGATTTTTGAATTTAATATTATGTTCTACGAAACACCACAATTTATTAAGCAAGAAATAAAACTAATGGGGGTAATCACCTTTAATCAATTATGGCTTCTAATTGGTTTTTTTGGATTTTTAGCTATTCTCTTTTTCACTTTAAATCATATCCTCTGGATTATCCTTGCCCTTTTTCTAGCTCCCTTAGGAATTATTCTTACTTTTGGGCATATGAACGGACAACCGATGTACAAAATTTTCCCTGCTGCTATCCGGCATTTTTGGCTTCCGAAGCATTATTTATGGCAAAAAGAAAAAATGGTACCAATCGCTTCTCAAAAACCATCAACAACAAACGAACCAACTATTGTTACGAAACAACCTCCTAAAAAATTAGACCAACAAGTTTTAAATAGCCTTAGCCAATTTTTAGATCAATAAACTATGGCACAACAAGTGAAAGAATCATTAAGCAGCCAATCTCTGATTTCCCTCAGCCAAATAAAAAAGGGTGTGATTATATTAAAAAATGGAAGTTTACGCTCCATTTTAGAGGTTTCGGGCATTAATTTGGATTTAAAATCAGAAGATGAACAAAATTCAATTTTAACTTCTTGGCGCAATCTCTTAAATAATTTGGATTTTTCTTTAGAGATTATTATCCACTCGCGCCGTCTGAATATTGGGCCTTATCTTAATTATGTGAATGAAAAAGTAAGCCAAGAAACTTCAGAATTATTAAAAATCCAAGGGGAGGATTATTACAATTTTATTCAAGGATTAGTGGCTCAAAATAATATCATGCGTAAGAAATTCTATCTTGTGGTTCCTTACGACCCTGTTATTCTCAAGCCCAATACAATAATGGATTCTTTCAAAACACTGTTTAATATTAAACGTAGTTCTTTTAGCTCTGCCGCTGTTCTTACTAACGAACAGTTTAATCAATATTATCAACAATTAATGATCCGCCGTGATAATGTGATTGCTAATCTTTATCGCATTGGATTATTTGCCCGCCCCTTAGAAACTAAAGAATTAATTGAAATCTTCTTCAACCTTTACAATCCAGAAACTTTTGAGAAAGAAACATTAAGCATCCCTGAAGAATTTAACAAATAAGAAGCTTCTTAAATTATGCCTTTATTTAAATTTTCCAAATCCAACCAATTTTCTTCTCCGCAAGCATCTTATCGCGATGTTTTAACAACCCTTCAGGACTTAATTGCCCCAGCAGGTTTAGAAATCACTCCTAATTATTTAAAATTAGGAGAAAAATATTGTTCTACTTTGTTTATTTTAACTTACCCTCGTTATTTGTCTTCTAATTGGTTTTCCTCAATTGTTAATCTCGACGAAGCTTTTGATATTTCTATCTTCTTCCACCCCTTGGAAGTTAATAATATTTTAAGGGATTTACGAAAAAAATCAGCGGAGATGCAAGCACAAATTGCTTTAGAGGCCGAACGCGGTTTAGTTAGAAACCCTTTACTGGAAGCCGCTTTAAAAAACATTGAGGAATTACGTGATATGATCCAGCAAGGCAATGAACGCTTATTTGACACGGCTGTCTATATTACTTTTATTGCTAACACTAAAGAAGAATTGGGGCAAATTCAAAGTAAAATTGAAAACGCCCTAGAGAGACAATTGATTTATGCCAAATCAGCTGTTTTCCGCCAGTTTGAGGGCTTTGAATCTTCGATGCCTTTGGGATTAGACCGTTTGCTTATTACTACTCCTTTAAATTCGCAGCCTGCTTCTACTTTATTTCCTTTTTCATCTTTAGATTTATCTGATAATGCTGGTGTTTTATATGGTATTAACCAGCATAACAATAGTTTAATTATTTTTGATCGTTTTACTTTGCCTAATGCCAATATGGTTGTTTTTGCCCAAACCGGAGCCGGTAAAAGTTACGCTGTAAAAATGGAAATGCTTCGTTCTTTATTATTGGGCACTAATATTTTAATCATTGACCCGGAAAATGAATATACTTATTTAACTGATTCTTTAGGTGGCAGTTATTTTAAAATTGCTGTTGGCTCCAATGATCACATCAACCCTTTTGATTTGCCGATGGTAGCTGAAGACGAAACTGCAGAAGAAGTATTTCGGAGTCATGTTTTAAATTTGATTGGTTTAATCAAATTAATGGTTGGTGGTTTATCTCCGCAGGAAGAAACTATTTTAGATCGGGCCATTACTCAAACCTATGCCTCGAGGGATATTTTCCCGGAAACAATGAATGAAGGCAAAACTCCGCCCTTAATGGAAGATTTAGAAAGCGTTTTAAAAAATATTGAAGGCGGAGAAAATTTAGCTGCCAAACTTTACAAATATACTCAAGGTTCTTATGCCGGATTTTTGAATCAGTTATCAAATATCAATATTGCTAATCGCATGATTGTGTTTGGCATTAGAGATTTAGAAGAAGAATTAAGGCCTATTGCGATGTATGTTGTTTTGAATTACATTTGGACCATGATTAAAAGCGATTTACGTAAAAGAATGATGATTATTGATGAAGGTTGGTGGTTATTAAAACACGAGGAAAGCGCTTCCTTCTTATTCAGTTTAGTCAAACGTGCACGCAAATATTATTTAGGCATCACTTTTATTACCCAGGATATTGAAGACGCTTTAATGTCTCCTTATGGTAAGCCCATTATTACTAATTCTGCTTTGGCTTTACTATTAAAACAATCACCCGCCAACATTGATTTAGTGGGTAAATCATTTAATTTAACAGAACAGGAAAAAGCAATTTTAGTTCAGGCATCAGTGGGCACTGGTTTATTCTTTGCTGAAGACCGTCATGTTGCTATTCAAATTGTGGCTTCTTATGCCGAAGACCAAATTATTACTTCTAACCCGGCACAATTACAAGAATTAAAAAAAGCTAAAGAAGAATTTTCTTCAAGCTAATAATAAAAATTATGAAAAAAAACTTAATTAATTTATTTGTCTTCGCGTTTTTAGGCATCATAATTGCCTTTTCTGCTGCCGCTGATACTACTTGTTATACCTTTGAAGTAGGAATTCCTTTTATAAAAGGATTTGGAGCCGGAGAATGTGTTGGCCCTGCTAAGTTAAGCACTATGATTGTTAAATTTATTGAAATATTATTTCCTCTTGCTGGAATATTAGCTTTTGTTATGATTGTAGTTGCTGGTTTTGAATACGCTACGTCTGGCGGAGATACTAATAAACAAAAAGATGCTCAAGACAGAATTGCCAATGCTATTATTGGCTTAGTCTTACTTTTTGCTTTTTGGGTTATTCTCAATACCATTAATCCTGATATTTTAAAAATTCAAGACTTATCTTTAAAATCAGTCACTTCTCCAGCCATAAAACAAGCTAATATGACAAAATTAAATGATTTTAGTATTCCTTTGAGCTACGAATTTTTATCTAAGGGTTATTCTGCCTATGCCACTTTTGATTTAGGAGACAAACTTCAAGCTTTATTTACTAAAACTAATAAAGGAACTGACCCAAAATGGTATATAACAGAGGCGTGTATTACTCAAACTCTCCCTTGTGAAACCACTTATAATGGACATGAAATAGGAAGCTGCCATTATGATGGCACCTGTGTAGATATTGTATTAACAAATGCTACTGACGATAATAAACAAAAGTTTATAGATATGGCTAAGAGCGCTGGTTTAAGCATCTATAATGAATATGATGAGAAGTGCTGGACAGCTGGCACTACTGGCGGACATTTTCACGTGGCTTTAACATGCGGAAGCGGTTCTTGTTGGATATGCCCTTAAAGTCTATTCCTCCTCTTGTGGTTTGATAATAATATGTCTTTCCTTGCCCTCACCAATGCTTTCTGTCATCACATCACTTCTTAAAGAAATTTCCAAATGAATCACCCGGCGGTCTTTTGGGCTCATGGGAGGTAATTCCATGGGCTTTTTTGTTAAGGCTACTTGATAAGCAGCCTTACGGGCAAACTCTCTTAATTTTTCTTCATAAATTGTGCGGTAATTATTGACATCCAAAGATACTCGCCATTCTGAATCATTTTTCATTTTTTGCAAAATTGTTTTCAGCACGGTTTCGAAAGCCCATAAATTTTCACCTCCCTTGCCAATTAAAAGGCCACTCGATTCATCTTGAGAATCAGTTTTAATCATAAACTTAACAAATTTTTCTGTGGGAATCTCCTGGGTTTCAATTTCAAAATTTTGAAAACCAATCTTGGCTAATAGTTCTTCTAAATAATTTTTCAATCCCATAATTTCCATAAATTTACACTTTTTTTGTTGTTGCTTCTAATTGAGGAAGAGTTTTCTTGCTAATCAAAGCTTCAAAAATTCCTACGAGCGTCATGGCAATCCAATAAACTACAATGGCTGCTGGCAAAACTTTCCAATAAGCTAAAATAATTAAGGGGAATAAAATAAGCATTGTTTTATTTTGTTTCCCGCTCGTTGGCTGTAATAATGCCGAAATAATATTTAAAATAGCAGAAATAATTACTAATAATAAATTAGGATTTTGCAAATGAATAAAACCTAGGAAAATATAATTCAGAGTTAATTTAAAATGGAGAAAAGGATAAAAATGTACTGACCAATCAGTTAAAGTAATGGCTTGCCTGAAGAAGATAAAAAGAAAAATAAAAATGCCTAATTGAATAAAAATGCCCACAAAAGGACCAGAGAGACTTAATTTTTCTCTTTGAAACAATTCTCGGGTCAATTGATTGGCCTTCAAGGGATCGTTTTTATATTTCTTCTGGATTTCTTTTAATTCTGGTTGAACTTTGGCTAATTTTGTTTGTTCCAAAGTATTCTTGCGATTAAGCGGCAATAAAGCCAATCTGATCAATATCGCTAAAACAAAAATCGCCCAACCAACGTTGCCGCGAAACAAAAAAGATAATAAGGCTAAAATATTATATAGCGGTTGATAAATTAAAAGATAGGTCATTAGTTTAAGATAAACTTACTAGTAATTCCTTTAAAGCCTCTTCAATTTCTGTAAGCTCTTTATCAACAACCCCCTTTTTGGTAATAATTACAATATCAAAATTAGATTTGAAAAAAGGAAGATACCCCTGCAAGAAAACATGAATTTTTCTTTTAAAAGCATTGCGCTCCACAGCGGAACGAAAAATTTTGCTACTGATTACCAAACCAAAACGAGGATAGGTTAAACTATTTTTACGATAGACGAGAGAAAAAAATTTGTTTTCTCGAAAATCACCTTGATTAAAAACAACTTGAAACAAAGAAGGTGAAGAGAGGCGATATTTCTTTTGCAACATAGTTATAAAGAAATTCTTTTACGACCTTTGTGACGTCGCGATTTTATAATTTTCCTGCCCGCTGCTGAAGAATTTCTTTTGCGAAAGCCATGAGTTCTAGCTCTTTTTTTCTTTTTAGGATGATAAGTAACACTCATAATTTAACATTTAAAATTTGGAGTTTAGAATTTAAGTTTATCATACCATATTTTTTTGAAAAATCCAAATTTAGCTTTAATAAATTTAATTAATATCGCAAGTTATCAACAAGTTATCCCCAAAAAGACATTATTTGAATTTACCCAACATTCGTTTTATAATAGGCTATGCTATAATTGAAAAGAACTATTTATTCTATGAATTCAAAAGACCTTTGGAAAGCAGCTTTAGGTGAAATCCAATTAAATATCTCTAAAGCTAATTTCTTAACCTGGTTTAAGGACACTTTTATTATTGAGCAAAAAGGGGATACTGTGTCTCTAGGCGTCCCTTCTAACTTTGCTAAAGATTGGCTCAATAATAAATATCACAAAACAATCCTGCAGGCTTTAAATCATCTGGATCCTAATATTGTTAAAGTTGAGTATATTGTTACTGAAGGTAATTCTGCTTTAGAAAAAATTAAAAAAGCGCGCAGTTCCAGAAAAAAAATAAAAGAAGAACCAATTTTAGAACAACAACTTAATTTTCAAGAATTAACTATTGACCCAGAAACTAATTTAAACCCCCGCTATACTTTTGAAACTTTTATTGTTGGCTCCAATAATGAATTAGCTCATGCCGCGGCATTAGCAGTAACAGAAAATTTGGGTTCTAAATATAATCCTTTATTTATTTATGGAGGAGTAGGATTAGGGAAAACTCATTTACTCCAAGCTATTGGCAACAAAGTTAAAAAAGAAAACAAGAAATTAAAAATCAAATATGCTTCTTCGGAAAAATTTATTGATGAATTAGTGAAAGCCATCGGCAAACAAAATATGGATACTTTTAAAGCTGCTTTCCGTAATGTTGATCTTCTGTTAATCGATGATGTGCAATTTATTGCTGGAAAAGATAAAACCCAAGAAGAATTATTTCATACCTTTAATAATTTATACGAGAAAAATAAACAAATTGTTTTCACTTCTGACCGACCGCCTAAAGCCATTCCTTCGATTGAAGAAAGATTGCGCTCTCGTTTTGAAGGCGGTATGATTGCTGACATTGGCTATCCTGATTTTGAAACACGACTAGCTATCCTACAGGCCAAAGTTCAAGCAGCTCATGTAAATATCGATGATAAAATTTTACGTTATATCGCCGAAGTTATTCCTAAAAATATTCGAGAATTAGAAGGCGCTTTAAATCGCGTTATTGCTCGCAGCCGCTTACAAGACACTCCTTTGACTCTTGAGGAAAGCAAAAAAATTCTTACTGCTATTATCAATAACATGCATCAATTTATTCCTTTAAAAGATGTTCTGAATAAAGTAGCTTCTTTTTATGATTTATCGCAAGAAGAATTAATTAATCATTCACGCAAAAAAGAATTAGTTAAACCTCGGCAAGTAGCAATGTATCTATTAAGAGAAGAATTAAAATATTCATATACTAATATTGCTGAGAAATTAGGACATCGCGACCATACCACGGTCATCCATGCTTGTAAAAAAATTGAGATGGAAATTAACAAAAATCCAATTTTTAATCAAGAAATTACCCTTATTAAAGAAATGCTTTATAACCAATAAAGTACTGAATAAGACGAGGATAACTTGGGGAATAAAGTATGATAATTTTATTGACAATTCTTCTGTCTTAAAACAAAATATGTCTTGGTAAAAATTATCCTCTCTTTATCACACTAATATCAAACATTTATCCCCATCTTATCAAACAATTTAAAATTATAAATCCTTATTAATAAAACATTAAAAACAATTATCCCCAAATTTTTTCTTCTTAATAATAATATTAAATATATTAATATATAAATAAAATAATAATTAAAAATATGAAATTTATTACTTTAGTTGATAACTTACGTCGAGCTGTTAATTTAGCTGAAAGAATAACAGGTAAAAATTTAACTTTACCAGTTTTAAATAATATTCTTTTAGCCACTAATAAAAACGAATTACATATTCTTGCTACTGATTTGGAATTAGGTATTGAACTAAGTGTTGGTGGCAAAATCGAAAAAGAAGGGCAAGCCGTGATTCCAGCTAAAACTTTTGCTGAATTTCTAAATGCTCTAACGGAAGAAAAAATAACTTTGGAAGAAGAAAAACAATCGTTAAAGGTTCAAAGTGGAAATTATAATATCAATTTTCAAGGAATCAATCCGGAAGATTTTCCCATCATTCCCGAAGTAAAAACTGATAAATATATTGAAATTGATAAAAATGTTTTTCACGAAGCTATTTCTCAGGTATTACCTAGCATTGGCTATATTGCCACGAAACCAGAATTAAATGGAATTTATTTCCATTTAGATAAAGATGCTTTAAAACTAGTGGGGACAGATAGTTTTCGCCTTGCTGAAAAAATAATTACTAGCGAAAATTTTAAAACCAATATTAAAAATCCTTTAGAAATGATCGTTCCCTTAAAAACAATGCAAGAAGTTGCTCGTATTAGTCAGGAGGGGCCAGAGGATATGACCACTATTATTATCTATCCTGATATCAACCAAGTACAATTTTTGTTTAAGAATAATAATGAAATTCGTTTGGTTTCTCGTTTAATTAATGGTAATTTCCCAGAATACAGTTCTATTATTCCGACCACCAGCGAAATTAAAATATCTCTTATTAAAAAAGATCTCGCTGAAGCAGTACGTGTCGCTGGTTTGTTCTGTGGTAAGATCAATGATATTAAATTCACTATTAAAGCCAATCAAAAGAAATTAATTATTGAAGCTCAGGATCCGAGTCGTGGTAAAAGTCAAAATAGTTTGCCTTTGAAGTTAATGCAAGGAGGTAATTTAGAAATTAGTTTTAATTATCGTTTTGTCTTGGATGGTTTAAATTCTCTTAAGGATGAAGAAGTAGTGATTAGTTTAAATAAGGAAAGTAATCCGGGATTATTCCAGGGAGGGAAAGATAATAGTTTCGTTTATGTTTTAATGCCGATTAAGATTTAAATTATAGTTATGATTTTTGTCCCTTTGAAAGAAACTTTAAATAATTGGGCCAAAAAGAAAAAATTCAGCTATTTTGTTAAGCCGGAAAAAATTCAGCAGGAAGATTCAAAAAAGAAAACAAGAAAAAAGAAAAAGAACAAAACAAATTATTTGTAAACAATTGCGGTTATTGTTGCTGTCTGATCGCTTGTATCTTCAGCTGTAATTTTTAACTCATTTTGTTCTTGTAATTTATTTAAAGGAAGATCGAAATAATAATGATTATCAATTCCTTGCGCTAAATCACCAAGCAGTTCTTGATTTAAATACAGAACTGCTTTTTTGATACCCAAAGAACTAGTAATGATAGCATCTAATCGCAAATTATTATTGAGAAAATCTCCATTTTTTGGGAAAACAAGATTGATATTAGGAGCATCAGGGAAAGTAATTACGTCATTGGAGGAATCAACGCGGACATAATCAGGTCCTGGATTAATATTATATTCAGAATTAAAATTAGCAATATGACTTTGCGCCCATAATAAAACTGGAGTTTCCCAATTGAGAAATTGCGGATCGCTGTAAGGATTTTGAGGGCTAGGACCTAAAAGATCATCTTTATTTACGTAATATAAAATATTATGGATTTCTTTAATAGTTTTGGTTTCCCCAGTGTTGTTATTTTTATATTCTTGATTAACAATATATTGGCCATTAACCATTGGTTTGGGAATTTGGTTGACATTATAAGGCAAGGGATCAGTAAAAGTACCAGGAGGATAAAATTCAAAAGCTTTAGCCATAAATTCATGCCAGCAAGGAGCAGCTACTTGGGCGCCTGGAGCGCCAGTGGGCGCTACTGGTGAACGGTCATTATTACCTGCCCAAACCCCCGCAGCTAAACTAGTAGTATAACCTAATGTCCAGGCATCACGATATTCAGTATCCGTACCAGTTTTAGCCGCCACATCATAGCCGGGAAAATAAAGTTTATTATCCCAACCAAAAGTTGACGCCCGGCTAACATTATCCGATAAAATACTATTAATCATGCGAGCAATTTGAGGGTCAATGACTTGTTTTGTTTCTAAAGTAAAATCTTGAAGAACATTGCCTTTACTATCTTCGATTTTTAAAATAGCGGTTTGAGGATGGAATTGGCCTTCTTGGCTAAAAACAGTGTAAGCATGAACCATTTCAATTAATTTCACTCCGCCGCCGCCTAATACTAAACTTAAACCATAATGGCTCGGTGGTTCAGTTAAAGTAGTAATACCAAAATCTTTAGCTGTTTGAATAGCGTTTTGAATTCCGGCTAAATATAGAACTTTTACTGAAGGGATGTTAAGAGATTGAGCAAGGGCTTGTCTTAAAGTCACTGGCCCTCTGGTTTTACTGTCATAATTAGTAACTAGATAAGGTTTATTAGGGTCAGTGGAAAAATTGGCCGTAACTCCATTTAAAGCAGTATCAAAGACAACAGTTTCTGGCAATAATCCTTTTTTAAAAGCCGTGGCATAAACAATTGGTTTAAAAGAAGAACCGGGTTGACGGATACTTAAAGTAGCATTAACATTGCCTTCTTTTTCCAAATTCCAATAATCACGAGAACCAACCATGGCTAAAATTTGTCCTGTATTGGGATCTTCAGCTAATAAAGCTAAATTCTTAGCGCCAATATTTTTTTCATTATAATCACCATATTTTTTAACTGTTTCTTCGGCAATAGTTTGAAGATTCATATCTAATGTAGTAATAATGGTATAGCCGCCTTCTTCTAGTTCTTCTTCAGAAAAAGTATTATACAATAAATCTCTAACGTACATCACAAAATGAGGCGCTTTGAAACCAAAACTTTTTGTCGCCCAAGAAACTTTTTCTTCCTGCGCTTTTTTGACTTCTTCTGGAGGGAAATAATTAAGAATTTGAGTGCGTGACAAAACCCAATTTTTTCTCGCTTCTAATTCATCGCGATGAGAACCGTAGGGAGATAAATAACTCGGTGATTGGATTAAGCTAGTTAAATAAGCAGCTTCCGCTAAATCTAGATTTTGTGCCGATTTATTAAAATAATACTGGCTAGCTGCTTCAACTCCGTAATTATTATAGCCAAAATTAACTTGGTTCAAATACATTTCTAAAATTTGATTCTTGGTATAATGGCGTTCAATTTGAACAGTTAAAATTGCTTCTTTAATTTTTCGAATAATACTGCGTTCCGTTGTTAGAAATGCATTACGGGCTAATTGTTGAGTTATGGTGGAGACGCCACCTAATCTTTTATGATAGGCTAAAGTGTTAAGAAGAGCGCGAACAAAACTTTTAAAAACGAAACCATGATGCTCATAGAAAGTATGATCCTCAGCAGCTAAGGTGGTTTTAATGATATAAGGCGAAATTTTATCTAAAGAGATAACGGTTCTTTTTTGCTCACCGTGAATTTCATAAAGCAGAATTTTGCCGGTACGGTCATAAATTTTTGTTGATTCCACAATTTTTCTTTCTTGAAAATTTCTCGGATCTGGCAAATTGTGAGATAAAGCTAAAACCATTAGGCCTAAACCCAAAAGAGAAATAATGCCTATGATAATAATTATTTTAATGGTGTTTTTTAAGTTTTTCATGATGAATTTTATTAATACCAGCTAAGCCTACAGCTAAAGCGTCACTGATGTCATCGGGTTTCGGTATTTCTTTTAAAGAGAAAACTAATTGAATAATTTTCTGGACATCTTTTTTATCAGCCCGGCCATAGCCAATAAGATTTTGTTTAATTTCCAGAGGGGTCAAACGTAAACAGGGCAATTTATTTTTTTCGGCGCTCAAGGCAATAACACCAGTAGCTTCGCTGACGCTCATAACTGTTTTTGCGTTTTTAAAGAAAAAAACTTTTTCTAAGGCAAGAAAATCAGGTTGATATTTTTTTATAACTCTATTAATATTCTGCGAAATTCTCAACAACCTTTTTTCTTGCTCTTTCTCTTTCAGTTCCCAGCATCCGTATTCCAAAGGAAGAATATCATGTTTTTTAGTTTTTAAAATAGCCCAGCCAATACGCGATGTTCCTGGGTCAATTCCTAAAATAATCATAGTTGATATTCAGCATTAGAATAAATCTCTTCGACATCATTGTGTTCATCTAAGGCATCAAATAAAGATTCTAATTTTTGTTTGATTGCTGGGTCAGTAATTGGCACGGGTTGTTGGCTAACATATTCGATAGCAGTATCTAAATTTATACCAGGGATTAAATTAGACAAAAAATTGCTTAAAGAATGCAAATTATTAATAGGAGTATAAATTTCTATTGTTTCTGGCAATTCTTTAATATCTTCAGCTCCTTGTTCAATAATTTTTAATTCTAAATCCTCATCCCATTTGTTTTTCGGAATAGTCAGACGACCAGTTTCTTTAAACATATAACGGACACTGCCGCTATTAGCCATTTTAGCATCATAACTAGAAAGTAAATGCCTTAATTCGGCAAGAGTGCGATTTTTATTATCAGTAATAGCTTGAATCAAAATAGCTGTGCCACCCGGTCCGTAAGCTTCGCACATTAATTCTTCTAATTGTTTCGCTTCAGCGCCAGTACCGCTACCCCTTTCAATCGCGCGTTCAATATTTTCTTTAGGCATACCTAACTCTTTAGCTTTCTCAACAGCTAAACGTAATTTAGGATTGGTATTAATATCAGCGCCATCACGGCTGGCAACAGTAATTAAATTGGTAATTTTAGAAAAAGCCTGGCCTCTTTTCGGGTCTTTGGCTGCTTTTTGGTATTTAACTTTGGCCCATTTGGAATGTCCGGACATGCGAATATTGTTAAAATGTAAAGAATCACTTTATTCTACAATTTTTTACCATTTTTTGCAATGAAGATAAATGTATTTTAACCTTTATTCCATTAAGGGTTTGATATACTTCTTGTTAAAAGATGGCTATAAGGCGAGACCGTTTCTCAACTATTAATTATTAATTCGGCAGAATTCTTCTCTAACTTCTGGCAGGGTTGAAAAAGGATGGTTTTTGGAGTAAAATTAAAAGAGTTATGGACTTAGATGCATTAAAAAAGCGGGCGCAAGAAGAAAGCTCGGCAATTAAAAATTTATCTGATTTAGAAAAGTGGCGAGTAAAATATTTGGGGCGCAAAAGCGAATTGTCTTTATTTTTTGATTCTTTTAAAAATCTATCTTTAGAAGACAGAAAAAATAAGGGCGCTCAAGCAAATAAGGCTCGTATTTTTTTAACCTCGCTTTATGAGCAAAAAAAGAAATCTTTAGAGTCTGCAACAACTCATTTTCATTTTTTTGATATTACGCGACCCGGAAAAAAAATACCAAAAGGGCATTTACATCCCATTACTTTAGTTTTAAATGACATTATCCGCTCTTTTGAAAAATTAGGGTTTGCAGTAGTTTTAGGCCCGGAAATTGAAACAGAATATTATAATTTTGATGCTTTAAGAATTCCTCGCAATCATCCTGCTCGCGATATGTGGGATACTTTCTGGTTGCAAAAAGGATTATTGCTTCGCACTCATACTTCGCCCATGCAGATTCGTTATATGGAAAAACACGAGCCTCCTTTTCGCATTATTGTTCCCGGAAAATGCTTTCGTTTTGAAGCTACTGATAGCCGCCATGAATTCCAGTTTCATCAAGTAGAGGGGTTAATGGTTGATGATAATATTAGTTTAGCTAATTTCAAATTTATTATTGAAGAAGTTCTGAAAGATATTTTTAAAAATCAGGTAACTGTTCGTTTTCGGCCTAGTTATTTTCCTTTTGTCAGTCCGGGGCTAGAAGTTGATATCAAATTAAAAAATAAACCACGTGGACAATGGTTAGAAGTAATGGGGGCGGGTATGGTGCATCCGGATTTATTTGATACGGTTAAATATCCCAAAAACATGTGGCAAGGGTTTGCTTTTGGTTTGGGTGTAGAGAGAATCGCCATGATTAAATACGGCATTGACGATATCCGATTCTTTTTTAACCCTGATATTAGATTTTTAGAGCAATTTTAATTTATGAAATTTTCTTATTCTTGGCTTAAAGATTTATTAAAGTTAAAAGAATCGCCAGAAAAATTGGCCGAACTTTTAACTTTGTATTTAGCCGAAACTACTGTTTTATATCATCATCAACGACCCATTTTAGATATTGATTTATTACCCAATCGTTTTCCTGATGTTAGCAGTCATTTAGGTTTGGCTCGAGAAATTGGGGCCATTTTAGACAAGAAATTTATTTACCCTCAAATAAAATTAAAAGAAGATAAAAATCTTATTCGCGAGTGGGTAGTTATTAATAATAAAAGTAAAAATTGTCGCCAGTATGTCAGCCGTTGTATCTGGCACGTAAAAGTGAAACCCTCGCCGCAATGGCTGAAAGAAAGATTAATCGATTGTGGCTTAAGGCCAATTAATAATGTTGTTGACGCGGCCAATTATATTATGCTTTTAACCGGTCAGCCTCTTCATGTTTTTGATTTTCAAAAAGTAGCCTCTAGTAAACAAAAGAAAAAAGAAATTATTATTCGCCAAGCTCGCGCAGGAGAAAAAATTACCACTTTAGAAAAGAAAACTTATTCTTTGTCCAAAAATGTTTTATTAATTTGCGACCAAGAAAAACCATTAGCCATTGCGGGCATTAAAGGAGGAATTGCAGCTGAAGTGGATAAGAAAACAACATTTATCATTTTAGAAAGCGCTAATTTTGATCCGGTAAATATTCGTTTAACTTCAAGAGAATTAGGATTAATAACCGATGCCTCGCTCAGATTTGAACACGATTTAAATCCCTTATTGACAGAATACGCCATTGATTTATTAGCAGCATTAATTCAAGAAATAGCTGGTGGTTCTATATTAAAAGGTAGAGCCAAAAGCCAAAACTATTCTCCTAAAAAAATTACTTTGCCCATCAATTTTGATAGTTTTCAAAAATTTTTAGGTTGGACTATCCCTCCAAAAGAAATTATTAAAAACCTGTCTCTTTTGGGTTTTGCAATTTCTCAGCGTAAGAATTATCTTTTAGTAAGCCCTCCTTTATACCGTAATGATATTCTTACTAAAGAGGATGCAATGGCCGAAGTTAGCCGACTTCTTGGTTTTAATAATATCCCTTCATTAGCGCCTCGTGAAGCAATTATCCTGCCGTCTAAAAACGAATTCTGGGAATTTATTAACAAAATTAAAGATTGGCTGAAAGTTTATCATTTGGAAGAAGTTTATACTTATTCTTTTATTTCCCAGAAAGATGCTGAAATATTACCTGTATCTATTCACAGCAGTTTAATTGAATTGCAAAATCCTTTAAGCGACCTCTATCGTTATTTACGACCGACCTTATTGATTAATTTGCTCAAAACCGTAGCCAATAATTTCCGTTTCACTGATAAAATCAGATTTTTTGAAATTGGCAATATCTATTTGGATAATAAAAATAAATAGGTTACTGTTTTTGGTGGCATTTTAGCCCGTAAAGAAATAAATACTAAAGAGCCTTTATTCTATGAAGCCAAAGGCATTATTGAAGGCGTTCTTAATGATTTGGGGATTGATGCTGATGATTATGTAATTAAACCAGTAATAGATACTAAGGAAAATCTTTTAGAAAAAGGATTATCTCTCTGGGTAGGGGATCGTTTATTGGGGGTGATTGGCGTGCCGAAAAAAATTCTTTATCAAAAATATGATTTAGAAGGAGAAGTGGTTTTTTGGGAAATAGAGCTGAAGGTTTTGATGTCTTTAGAACAAGTTGAGAGAGAATTTGAACCCTTGCCTCAATATCCAGCAGCGATTCGCGACATTTCTTTCATTATCAACAAGGATATTTTAATTGATAAAATTTTAAAAACAATTCAGGAATCCGCTTTTTATTTAGAGGATATAGATTTATTTGATATTTATGAAGGTCAAAGTATTGGGGAGAACAAACAAAGTTTGTCTTTGCATTTAATTTTCCGCTCCGATAAAAAGACTTTGACCAATGATGAGGTTAATAAAGAAATGATAAAAATTACAAGCGCTCTGAAAAAATTAGGAGCTACTATCCGTTAAAGATTATGCCTAAACAAAATATTCAAAATCTTTCTGAAGAAAATTCCTACACCGCTAAAGATATTTATGTTTTGGAGGGGTTGGAACCAGTCAGGCGCAGGCCCGGTATGTATATTGGTTCCACTGGTGTTGATGGTTTGCATCATTTGATTTGGGAAGTGGTTGATAATTCTATTGATGAAGCCATGGCTGGTTATGCCAAAAATATTTTAGTAGAGATTTTGGCAGAAAATAAAGTAGCGGTTACTGATGATGGTCGGGGAATCCCCGTTGATATTCATCCCAAAACAAAAAAATCAGCCTTGGAAACAGTGCTTTGTACTTTGCATGCTGGTGGTAAATTTGGTGGTAAGTCATATAAAGTAGCCGGTGGTTTACATGGCGTTGGTGTTTCTGTAGTTAATGCCCTTTCCTCTCATTTAAGCGCGGAAGTTTATCGTAATAATACGATTTATACTCAGGAATATAGCCAAGGCAAAGCTAAAACAAAAGTTAAAAAAGGCGGCGTTAGTAAACATACGGGTACTAAAATTACTTTTGAACCAGACCCAGAAATTTTTAAAGAAATTAATTTTGATACCAAAAAAATTATTGACCACTTAAGACAGCAAGCTTATTTAACTCCAGGAGTAACTATTGTTTTAAAAGATTATCGTCAAGGAGCCCCTATCCCTTCTTATACCTTTCATTTTGAAAGTGGCATTGTCGCTTTCGCTCGATATTTGGCACGCGAATCAGAACGTTTAACCGATATTTTTTACGTCAATAAAGAAAAAGATGGGATTTTGGTGGAAATATCCCTTTTGTACATTAATGATAATGAAAGTTTAGAATTAGCTTTTGCCAATAATATTAATACACCTGAAGGAGGAATGCACTTAACTGGTTTTCGTTCAGCCTTAACCCGAGTTTTAAATGATTATGCCAAAAGCAATGATTTAATTAAAAACGGTGATAATGGATTTGTGGGTGACGATGTCAGGGACGGATTGGTGGCTGTTTTGAGCATTAAATTAAAAGAGCCGCAGTTTGAAGGACAAACCAAGGCTAAATTAGGTAATCCTGAAGCACGAACAGCAGTAGAACAAGTGTTAGGCGATAGTTTAAAAGAATGGTTAGAAATTCATAAAGATGATGCCAAAAGAATTATTGAAAAATGCTTACTGTCAGCTCGCGCCCGTCAGGCAGCCAAAAAAGCCCGGGAAAATATTTTAAGGAAAGGCGCTTTAGAGGGTTCGTCTTTGCCTGGGAAATTAGCCGATTGTATTTCCAGAAAGCCAGAAGAGTCAGAATTATTTATTGTGGAAGGCGAATCAGCTGGTGGTTCAGGCAAATCAGCCCGAGATCGTAACACGCAGGCAATTTTGCCTTTAAGAGGCAAGATTCTAAATGTGGAAAAGGCGCGCTTGGACAAAATGATGACTTCTGAAGAAATCAAGAATCTGATTATTGCTTTGGGTACGTCCATCAGCGAAGATTTTAATCTCAATAAATTGCGTTATCATAAAATTATTATTATGGCTGATGCTGATGTTGATGGTGCTCATATCCGGACCTTGCTTTTAACTTTGTTTTTCCGCTATTTTAAATCGATTATTGAAGGAGGCTATTTGTATATTGCCCAGCCGCCGCTTTATCGCATCCAAAAAGGCAAAGAATTTTTTTATGCCTATAGCGAGAATGAAAAAGATAAAATTTTAAGCAATCTTTTAGGTAAAAAAGAAATTCCTTCACCGACAAAAGCCAAATCAAAAGTGAGAAAATTAAAATTAGTAGCCGAAGGCGAAGAAGAAGCAGTTTTTGAAGTTAAAACCGAAAAGGAAACGAATTTTTCTGATGAAGAATTAAAAGGAATAAGCATTCAGAGATATAAAGGTTTGGGCGAAATGAATCCTGACCAATTATGGGCGACTACCATGGATCCGCAACAACGGGTAATGAAGCAAGTGACTATTGAAGATGCTGAAGAAGCTGATCGATTGTTTGATATTTTAATGGGCGAAGAAGTTTTGCCGCGCAAGAAATTCATTGAAGCTTATGCTCAAAAAGTAAAGAATCTTGATATTTAGAGTATTTTTTGTTATTCTTTATTCACTATTATGCTTACTTTAAGATTCCAAAGAGTTGGGAAAAAACACGATACTACTTTTCGCGTGGTCGCGGTTGACTCGCGCTTTTCTTCCAAATCCGGCAAAGTGAAAGAAGTTTTAGGCTGGTGGGATCACAGAAAAGATAAATTTGAACTCAAAACCGAACGGATTAATTATTGGCTCAAAAACGGAGCCCAACCATCTGATTCTTGCTTTAACCTTTTAATTAAAGCGAAAATAATTGAGGGTAAAAAACGGCCTGTTGTTTTCCATAAGAAAAAAACCAAAGAAGGCGAAGAAGTTCCAGCCAAGACTGAAACCACAAAAACAGCAGAACAGCAATTAACTGAAACTTCAGAAGCATCAACTCCACTAGAACCAATGGCTGAAACACCAGAAACTAAGGAAGAGATTAAAGAAGAAGCCAAAGAAGAAATTAAAGAAGAGCCAAAAACAGAAGAAACCGTGGAAATTAAAGAAGATACCAATTCCCAATAAGGGAATCTATTGGCTCAAAAGTTATCCACAATTTGCTCTTGACAAATTTTTTGATTAGCTTAAAATAAAAGATAGAAATAAATATAAATAATTTAAATTCAACAATTCAATATTAACGGTGGGGCAAACCCTGGAATCTTCTTTCAGGGTTCTGGAAAGTTTACCCCACCGTTTTTTCTTTCCGGAGCTCTGACAGAAGATTTGAGGGTATAAAAATGGTGGGTAGTAAGCTCACCATTTTTTAATTAATAATAAATAATAATTTATGAAAATTATTCAGAAAAAATATTTAATCATTTTTATCTTGCTTTTAGCCATAGGTTTATTTAGTGGTTTTTCCATTTGGTTTTTGAGTCCACAAATGAAGCAAGCACGACAATTAAAAAAGGGAATAGAAAATTTCAATCAAACTCTAAAGGCAGCAGAAAAAAAATATGCTAATGATACTTATGGTGGCATTACCCCTGAAGAAACATACCAATTATTCTTAGAGGCTTTAAAAAAGCAAGATATTGATTTAGCCTCGAAATATTTTATTTTGGATAAACAAGAGGAATACAAAAATTTATTTACCCAAATTAAAAACAGCGGTCAGTGGGATAAAATGATGGCAGATTTGTTAGCCCCTAAGAACGCCAAAGGGAGAATGGAAGATAATGGTGAATATAAAATAGAAATATTAACTCAAAATAATGAATTAATTGCTAGTATCGTTATAAAAAAACCAGTTCTTACTATGGGAACAGAACAACGCGAAATAAGTAATCTTTGGAAAATTATTCAATTTTGATTTTTAATAAATTAATATGAATAAAAGTCCCACCGTTTTTTTATTACCTGTATTTATTATAATTAATATCTTTTTTATTTCTGGTAACCTTTTGGCTTATGCACCAACAACCACTCATGCTAATTTAACTGATGTTGCGGTTGATTTTTATAATCAAAATGCTGTTGTTAATAAACTCAGTCCCGAGGAAAAATCATGGGTAATTCAAGGCAGTATTGATGAAGATACTCTCACGAGGTGCCTTAATCATTTATATGATCCTATTTTTAATAAAACATGGACATTCGGAGGCATTGAATATCTTTATCCAGCTCTAACGGCTAAAGATTGGGCTCAAAATCCAATAGCCCAGGCTCTTTACGATCCTCTTTATACCGCCAGCTTGGGGCCGATTTCGAAAAGCCCTGTTTTTAGTAGGGCTAATTTTACTTGGCAAAAGGCAATTTATTCTTATGTTAAAGGCGATAAAAAGTCGGCTTACTTGGCTTTAGGCCATATTTTACATTTAATTGAAGACATGACCGTACCAGCTCATACGCGTGAAGATGCCCACCCGCCAATTATTAACTCTGATATTTATGAGGACACTCCCTCAAAATTCTCTTTTAGTGTTTATCAAGATTTATTAAGTTCTTTAAGCATCCAAAAGCCATTAATTAAAAGCACACTGAATGAATATTTTGATGATACGGCTAATTATAGTAATAATTATTTTTTATCTTCCGATACTATTCCGCCATCAAAGTATAAATTACCAGAAATTGATTTTCCAGATGTAGTAGAAATAGAAAATGGATTAATAAAACATTATTTAATCGGTCATGATGAAAATAATAATTTATTTCATTTAGCTTTAGTTTTACCACAGATTCAATGGAGATTAAGTGGCCCAACGACTTATTCCTTAGATGATGCCAAAGTTTTAAATGACTATTGGCAAAGATTATCTAAAAAATCCGTAATTAATAGCGCTGGTGTAATTAAGCTCTTTTTCCAGGAAGTAGATAAAGCGAAGCAAAATCCTAATTTTATTAAAAACAATGAGAGCAATATTTTTTTGGCAGCCGTTCAAGGTATTAACACTTTTATTAATAATATTTTTCAAAATCAAGCAGATTACATTACACTGAATACCGCTGAGGTAGCTAATACTACTTCCACTATAAATACTACCACTACCCTTACTGTTTCTTCGCCCTCAACAACGAAAGCGAGTACAGTGACTACTACTACCAAAACTACTACTACCACCATTAAAGTAACTACTACGACAACTGTAAAACAAACAACAACCACTACCCTAAAACCAACTACTGCCACTACGAAACTTAGTTTTTGTAGTTTTGTTACTAATCAAGCACCAATCAAAAATTCAGTGATTATTAATGAGGTAGCCTGGATGGGAACAACCAATGATTCTAATAATGAATGGATTGAACTAAAGAATATTTCTAATCAACCAATCGACCTCTCTAATTGGCAATTATTGGATCAAGGAGAGCAAATAAAAATTGTTTTCCCGGTAAATACTACAATTGGAGCCAATCAATTGCTACTTTTAGAAAGAACCAATGATGACACTGTTCCCAATATTATTTCTGATATAATTTATGTTGGCAGTTTGGCTAATCAAAATGAAGGGCTAAGGCTTTTTAATAATGCTTGTCAATTAGAAGATGAAGTCTTAGCTAATTCTGATTGGCCCGCTGGTGATAATGGAACTAAAAGAACCATGGAAAGAAAAGCAGATTTAACCTGGCAGACTAGCAGTGTCATTAATGGTACACCCAAACAAGAGAATAGTGATGGTTATATAGTAACTAGTAGCGGTGGCTCTTCTAGTACTTCTAATACCACTACTACTACAGCCGCTAATACAACTACAACTACAGTTTCAACTACCACTACTACGAAACCTTCTTATCCTAAAGTTTTGATCACGGAAATACAGGTAAGTGGATTTAATTCTGACCAAACATCCAATGTTTACAATGAATTTATTGAATTATATAATCCTAATGATTTTGAAGTAGACCTTACTAATTGGTATTTGCAGAAAAAAACAAGCCAATCGGAAGATTTTTCATCATTAGTTCCCGCTAGTTTACTAGAAAATAGAATTATTGCTCCTCGCGATTATTTTTTGATTACTCATGCCTCTAGCAGCTATTCTTCGATAACCGATGTGTTAATAACTAATTATACGATTACTGATAATAATACGATTATTTTAAAAAATCCAAATCGAGAGATTGTTGATAAAATTGGTTATGGTGAGGCTAGTGATTGTGAAACTAATTGTGTTGCAGGACCTCTTATGGGACAAAGTATCCAAAGGAAATATGAAGATAATAATTTTTTGGATACTGATAATAATTTTAATGATTTTGAAATTCAAGATTGCCCCAGCCCCAAAAGCATTTCTTCAACTGTTTATTGTTTAATACCAGAAACTACGACAACTACTACTACCAAGCCACCTATAACTTCTACTCCTCAGATTCCTTATATTACTGAATTTTCTTGGCATCCTTTTGATAAAGATGCATCAAAAATTGTGGTTGATTTTAGAGCAAGTTCTTATCCTTTTATCCCTGCAACTAATTATACGGATAACGTTTTTACCGCGATGGCTTTTTTCTTGCAGTCTGATTTAGATGACGCGTCTTCTACTTTTGGTATTCCTCCTGATTATTTAGGCGGTCAAGATAATTGGACTTTAGGGAGCATGCCGAGCATTATTGTCTCTTATCCTAATTGTCAGGGTTATACCACTTATAATAACGCAATTATTTTTACTAATAGCGATTTTTGGTGCCATGCTCCTGGCGGAGCACGAGGATCATCTTATAATTGGTGGGCCCTACCCAAAGACAATCATTATGTTATTCAAATTACTGGCAATACTACTGACCAAGGGTTACATTTTAGTCCTGACCAATATCTCACTATTGGTTATTATGGTTATGACAATAGTTTAAGATCTTACTTAAAATTAATTGCTTATGATCCAACAAAATTTTATTATGATAGCAATAATTATTATCATGAACCGACTAATATTTCCATTTTTAATGTAAGTTGTAATGATGAGCTATGTAATAATCTAACTTTTTCTTGGACCCCGTCTTCTGATGAAGATTCAAAAGATATTTTAACATATGATATCCATTATGTTTTTGCTGAGCAAGGTGATGATTTAAATAATAATAATTTAATACGACAAACTTGGCTATGGTCACAATCTCAAAATGTTTTAGGCGAATCAATTTTTAATAATCAAACTAATCGCTTTGAATTGCAAGTTGCTACTAAAGATTTGTATTATATCAATTCGAAACGTTTACCTGGTGTATCCCTAGATGTTTTCTTTGGCATCAAGGCAGTGGATAGCGAGGGGTTACAGTCAAAAGTACCTAAAATATTTTACCTGCATATTCCGCCAATAATTCCTTAAATATATTATTCATAATCAAAAACACCTGGAGACCAGGTGTTTTTGCCACAGTGGGATTCTTAATTATAGCACAAAGTTTTAATTTCAGCAAGATTTATTTACAACAGCAGGTTTTTCCAATGCCGAGTAAAGAATGCCCGTTTACTATAGTCGTGCAATCTTTAGTTTGTCCGATTTCTGTCTCATTAAGATTGCAGCCAAATTTTGCCTGAGCAGTTACTGCCCATTGACGGCAGATCCCATTAGTATATCCTTGAGCAATACAAGCTTCCTGGCAAGTTTTATCAATAATCTCCGAAGTTGATGTTGCGGGATGAGTAGTGCTAGGTCCTGATCTTAGGACTTTTTTACAATGTCCGCAACTTGGTAAAGTTGTCACATGCCCATCAGCTGATGTGATGGTAACAGGAATCACTCCTGGGCAGTCGTGGTCCAAAACGCATTTGCAGTCATATCCTTCTGGTGGCATGACCTGCGCGCACATCCTATTTTTAAGAGTATTTTTTTCTACACAAGTATTACCGCACCACGTGCAATCAGCATCAGTTTGACATTCTTTTAGAGCCACCTGGACCGGTGTTAAGATAAAAACATTAGTAGCCTTTAGAGATGTTTTAGTAGTAGTTGATTCTTTAAGGTAAGATCCTTTAACTTGGACTCTTTGTCCCACAGCTAAATCAGTGAAGGCTCCGCTGGCTACACCTTCGGTAGTTTTCTTTTTAAATTCAGTTTCAGTGGTAGTGATTACAGTAATATCTGTAGAACGTGGCGCTTGGAATTTAAGAGCTCCTAAAAGAGCATAAAAAAATTTCATCAAACCAGTTTTTTCCATCACAAACGATTGATTATTCATATCAATCGATTTTACAACACCAACGGTTGTCGCCATCAGAACTTTTGACGGTTTATTGGCTGCAGCCACGATATTAGCTAAAAGCAGAAAGCTTAACGTAAAAATCAAAACTTTTTTCATATATTTATTTTTTTATTTTAATTGATTCGACTTCATATATTATCTTTCTTTTTGAATTAAGAGTCAAGATATGATATACTAAAATAAATTTATGGATATTTTAGAAGATTTAAAATATCGCGGCTTGATTTATCAGGCTACAAATTTAGAAGGATTACAAAAAAGGCTAAAAAAAGGCAAGATTGTTTTATATTGCGGTTTTGATCCTACTGCTTCGAGTTTGCATGTTGGCAATTTATTGCATTTAATTACCTTGAAGAGATTTGCTATGGCTGGAAATAAGTCTCTTGCTTTAATTGGCGGCGGCACTGGCCTGATTGGTGATCCCAGCGGCAGGAAAGAGGAGCGACTTTTAAACGATGAAAAAACTGTCAAAAAATGGAAGGAAAATATTAAAAAGCAAATAGAAAAAATCTTTGATAAAAGCAAAAATATTATCATTATTGATAATTATGATTGGCTGAATAAAGAAAAAGCCATTAGTTTTTTG
>JAAZNP010000042.1 GCA_012798235.1 Parcubacteria group bacterium | reverse complement strand
CGATATCTTAAACCGTTTATATTTAAAACATAGTCGGGAAAATATTTCTAAACTATCAACCATTCTTCGTAAAAATTTTAGTGAGGATATTTTAGCAAGGACAATATATGAAGATATCAAAAAAGATAAAAAAAATGTAATTATTGTAGATGGAGTTCGACGAATGGCTGATATTTCATATTTAAAAAAATTACCCGAATTCAAACTAATTTATATTGATGCTGATATGGAAAAGAGATATCAAAGAATTATTTTAAGAGGAGAGAACGTGGATGATACAAGTAAAACTTTTGAACAATTTAAAAAAGATCACGAGCTTGAGACAGAATTACAAATTGTTAATCTAAAAGATTTTGCAGATATTGTGATTGATAATAATGGAAATTTTGAAAATTTATTTAAGCAAGTTGACGATATTATTAATCCAATTAGGACGAATGAAGAATAATCTTTTTTTTGTAATATTAATTCTAGTATTATTTTTTTTCTCTTTTTCCCAATTTTCTTTTGCGGGAGAAATAAATTTGCAAAAAGAAGCAATAATTGATTTTCACACGGACATTCAAGTAAACACTAATAACTCTATTAATGTAATTGAAACAATAACTTACAACACTGGAGCAATAGAACAGCATGGTCTTTTGCGCAATCTTTATCGATACTCCTCCTTAAATTACAAAATGAATATTGAGGATGTTAAAGTGAGGGATAAAAAAGGGAATTCTTATCAGTTTACGGTTTCAGATTTAGGTAAATATATTGAAATAAAAGTAGGAGATCCGAACGTAACCTTTACAGGTGAAAGAACTTACGTAATTGAATATAAGGCAACAAGGGCGATTGCTCAATTTGATGATTTTGATGAAATTTATTGGAATGCTACTGGAGACGAATGGCAAATTCCAATTTACAAAGCAAGTGTGAGTGTTAAATTACCGAACGGAGTAAAAGCAACACAATTTTCTTGTTATTACGGAAAAGATGGGGAAAAAACGCAGTGTATAAAATCAAATAATTTAAATGATGACGTTTATAATTTTTCTTTGCCGGTTTCACTTGGAGCTCAGGAGGGATTAACAGTGGCTGTGGGTTTTCCTAAAGGAATTGTTACCCCTTATACTTGGAGAGAAAAATACTTAGACAATTTTTTACCATGGTTGGTTGCAATATTGTTACCAGTTCTAACTTTATTTTTTTCTTTGTGGCATTGGTATAAAAAAGGTAGAGATCCGAAAGGTACCGGAGTAATTATGCCGCAATATGAGGTACCAGATAATTTAACTCCCATAGAAGTAGCGGGGATTTTAAACGAAAAAATCTCTGCAAGTAATATTTCTTCGGAAATTATCTATCTTGCTACCCAAGGATTTTTAAAAATAAAAAAAATAGAAGAAAAAAGTTTTGGAATTTTTAAATTAACCGATTATGAACTTACAAAACTAAAAGATCCTTCAGAAGCCCCGAATGATTTTGACCAAAAACTTCTGATAGGGCTGTTTAGTTCGGAGGTTATTAAATTATCAGACCTAAAAAATGTATTTTACAAAAAAATAAAAAGCATTACAGATTCTACCATAGATGGTCTTTTGGCTAAAAATTACTACAAAAATATTGGAGGAATGAAAAATTCTGGTGGCAGATTAATCTTAATAATTTTTTTTTCAATTTGGGTGTCGGGATTTATTGGGAGCCTACTTGGCGTTTTGTTATTTAACAGCAATCCATTTCCGTTTATGCTTGGTATTTTTCTTTCCATCGTTATTTATGGAATAATTTCACATTTTTATCCTGCCAAAACAGAAAAAGGTGTGGCCACGAAAGAATATTTACTCGGCCTGAAATATTATTTACAGATTGCCGAAAAGGATCGCTTGCTCTTTCATAATGCTCCGGAAAAGAAACCGGAAATATTTGAAAAATTATTACCTTATGCAATGGTTTTAGGAGTAGCTAATATTTGGGCGAAAGAATTTGAAGAAATTTATACTATGCCACCCTCTTGGTATTCCGAATCAAGTAATATGCCTTTTAACGCTGTAATGTTTAATAATTCTTTATCTAGTTTTAGTTCCTATACTCTGTCATCTTTGACCCCTTCTCCTTCAAACTCTGGTAGTGGTGGGGGTGGTTCATCTAGCGGAGGCGGTGGCGGAGGCGGTGGCGGAGGCTGGTAGTTTTTCATTTTATGTTTAAATAAAAAAACCACCCGAAGGTGGTTTTTTATTTAGTTTTTATTAATCCTGCTCGAAGGAGAGTAGAGTAAACCCCACGTTTTTTT
>JAAZNP010000041.1 GCA_012798235.1 Parcubacteria group bacterium | reverse complement strand
GGATTTTCCTCAATATGATGAATTTGAATATTCTCGGAAAATTAATCAAATTTTAGGGTCTCAAAGTCATGAAGCAGTAGTGGGGCCAAAAGAATTTTTATCTTGGATTGAGGAAATGGCCCCCAAGATCGATGATCCTAATGGCGATTGGGTTTGTTTTCCTGTTTATTATTTGGCTAAATTATTCCGCGATAATGGTGTTATTATGGGTCAGGTAGGCGAGGGGTCGGATGAACTTTTCTGCGGTTATGGTACTTATATGGCTTTTATTAAGATTTGGAAGAAATTCTGGCGCTGGGCTATTCATTTGCCAAAATTTCTTAAAGCTATTCCTTATTTCATTATCTCAAAATTGACTCCCCAAAATTTTGCTGTATTGCCAAAAGAATTTCTTAGCCGCTGGATTAATAAAAAACCTTTATTTTTTGGGGGAGCCAATGCTTTTTCTGCTTATGATAAACAATTTTTATTAACTAAATCTTTTCAAAAACAAATTCCTTTTGATGCTTCTGATAAAATCGTGGAAAAGATCTACTCTGATTTGTCATTGCGAGCCCCGGCAAGTCGGGGCGAAGCAATCTCCCTCGATTTTCTCCAAAAACTTCTTTATTTAGACCTTACCCTTCGCTTGCCCGAACTTCTCTTGATGCGGGTTGATAAAATGGTTTCTTTGCATTCGATTGAAGCCAGGGTTCCATTTTTAGATCATCGTATTGTGGAATTAGCTTTTTCTATCCCCATGAATTTAAAAATAAAAAACAAGACTACCAAATATATTTTAAAACAAGCAGTGAGGGGCATTATTCCCGATGAAATAATTGACCGCAAGAAAAAAGGTTTTGGTGCGCCAGTTTCTGAATGGTTAAACACCAATAAAGAAGTTCGCGATAAGTTAATTGATATTCTCAACCAATCCCAAATTAAAACTTTAAATCTTTTTGATTATCAATATATTAACCAATTAATGAGCGACCATGTTTCTGGCCGCCATGACAATTCTTTTAAAATCTGGAATTTAGTCACTTTATCCTTATGGTATGATAATTGGATAAGATAAAAATATGTCTTTATTTCAAAAAATAAAAGCATTTTTTCTGGAAAATAAAAATACAAGACAAACAATCGTCAAAAATACTTTTTGGCTGACGGTTTCCTCTGTTTTTAGTAAATTATTTAAATATTTTCTTTTAATTTATGCGGCTCGTTTATTAGGCGTTACTCAGTACGGCTATTTTAATTTTGCCATGTCTTTTGCTGCTTTATTTGCTGTTTTTGCTGATTTAGGCATTAGCTCTTTAATTTCTCGTGATCTCGCCAAAGATAAAGAAACAGAAATCAAAATTCCCGCTATTTTTACTTTGAAGCTTTTCTTAGTTATCGGTAGTTTTCTTTTAATTGTTTTGGCCTCTTTTTTTGTACCTCAAAGCAATAAATTACAAGGAGCCATTATTTTAATGGCAGCTTTTGTCACATTGAATAGTTTATCTGTTTTTCTTTATAGCTGTTTTTATGGTCGCGAAGAAATGCAATATCAAACAATTGCTGAGATTGTTGAGAATGGAATTGCCACTGCTTTAGGAATTTATCTTTTATTGAAAATTCCCACAGCGCATACCTTAACCTTTGCTTATGCGATTTCGGCAATAGTTGGTTTTTTAGTTATTTTTATTTTGTTTTCCAAGCGCTTTGGAAAAATCTTAAAATTACAAATAGATCTAAAAGAATGGAGAAGAGTCTTTAATTTATCTTGGCCTTTAGCTTTATCCGGTATTTTTGCTTTAATTTATACTTATACTGATACTGTCATGCTTGGTTTTTGGAAATTATTCGAGCAGATTGGGTATTATAATGCGAGTCAAAAAATTATTGCTTTAGCAATTTTTCCAGCTAGTTTAATTATTACTGCTTTTTTGCCAACTTTTTCTCGTTATAGCGAAAGCGATAAACAAAAAGCCCAAAATATTTTTAATTATCAAAATATTATTTTATTAGCCATTGCCACTCCCATGATGTGTGGCGGCTATATTTTAGCTAATGGCTTAATTACTCATATTTATGGCATTAATTATTTGTCAGCAATTTTATCATTAAGAATTCTTGTTATAATGCTTGTATTTAATTATTTGAACGGATCTTTGGGCTCAGCTCTTTTTGTTTTGAATAATCAAAAATCAGCTTTTTTCTCTTACTTATCTGGCGCATTAATAAATATTCCGCTTAATGCCATATTAATCCCACGATACGGATTTTATGGAGCAGCGTTTGCTACTGTAATAACATCTGCTATAGTTTTTTTAAGCTTATTAGTATTATTAAAAAATAAAACTTATTTTAAATTATTTAATTGGTTTTTAATACAGAATATTGTTATTATTATTTTTGCAAATTTGTTAATGTCAATAATTTTAATTCTGGGGGCTAGATATAATATGAATATATTTTTAAAAATATTTAGTGGAGGAATAATTTATTTAACTATTATTCTGATAACATACAAAAAAGATCAAATCAAAATAAGAATATAATTCACAGACATGAAACATAGTATTTTAATTATTGGCGCCGGTATCACAGGGATTACATTAGCTGAAAGATTCGCTAATTTTAATTATCGAGTTACTATAATAGATAAAAGAGATCATATCGGTGGAAATTGTTATGATTATAAAGATAAAGACGGGTTTTTAATACAAAAATACGGACCCCATATTTTTCATACTAAATATAAAGATGTTTGGGAATATTTATCTCATTTTACAGATTGGATTGATTATAAACATAAAGTTTTAGCTCGTATTGATAGCAAATTAATCCCTTTGCCTTTTAGTTTGACATCTTTATATCTGTTAATAGAACAAAATAAAGCTGAGAAAATAGAAAAAAAATTGATATCTAGATTTGGCTATGTTTCTCGAATTCCTATTTTGGATTTACAAAAAAGTAAAGATAAAGATTTAAAGATGCTTTTTAAATATATTTATAAGAATATTTATTATAATTACAGTAAAAAACAATGGGGAACTATGATTAATACATTGGATCCGTCAATAATTAATAGAGTCCCCATTGTTATATCTAATGGCGATTTATATTTCTCAGATCAAAAACAAGGAATTCCAAATGACGGTTATACTAAAATGTTTAAAAGAATGCTAAATAATTGTAACATTAAAGTTTTTTATAAAACATCATTTCAAAAAATCAAGGATAATATTAAATATGATATTTTATTGTATACCGGACCGATAGATGAATTTTTTAATTATAAATATGGGAAATTGCAATATCGATATTTTAAAATGCAATTAAAAAGAATAGATAAAAAAGAGTATCAACCAGTAGCAGTAGTAAATTATCCTTCTTTAAAATATAAATTTACTAGAATAACAGAATTCAAAAAATTAACTCAACAAAATAAAAAGACAACTATTATAGGATTAGAATATCCTGGAGAAAAAGGAGTTCCTGCTTGGCCAGTTTTGACTAATGATAATATTTCTATGTTTAGTAAATATTGGCAGGAAGCGGAAAAATTGAAAAAATCTAATATTTATTTTATTGGAAGATTAGCAGAGTTTAAATATTACAATATGGATCAAGCAGTAAAAAATGCTTTACAATTAACATCTTCTTTAATTTGAACATGATTATTAATAAATTTGGCAATTTTTATAAAGAATATAAGCGCATGCCAACAATCAGTGAAGTTTTGAGACATTTCAATATTAGATTCATAGAAATGCCACTTCCTGCTTTTGCGCAAATTGAGCCAACTACTCGATGTAATTTTAATTGCATAACTTGTACTAGAAAAACTTTAAATCCGAATCGTCTTAATCGAGATCTTACTTTAGAAGAATTTAAAATAATTTTAGACAAAATTCCTACTTTAAAAAGTATAAAATTACAAGGGATGGGAGAACCGTTTTTAAACCCTAAACTAAAAAGCATTTTAGAATATGGAAAAGAGAAAGGAATAGTTTTTACTACTATCTGTAATGGTTCACTTCTTGAGTATAAGCTTGATTTGCTTAAATATTTCAGTTATATATTTGTATCATTTGATAGCGCTAATAAATTTAACTTTGAAAATATAAGAAAAGGTAGTAATTTTGACATAATTTGTCAAAATTTACAATCTATTATCGCATATAGAAATGAACATAAACTAACAAACAAAATAGGATTAAATTCTGTAATTACTCATTTGAATTATAAAGAGATCCCTCAAATTGTAAAAATTGCTAATGATTTTAAATTAGATTCTGTTGGGTTTGTAGAAGTAGAAAATTGGTCAATTCCGAGTGAAAAAAATTTTATTCAGGATCAAAAATTTATTAAT
>JAAZNP010000040.1 GCA_012798235.1 Parcubacteria group bacterium | reverse complement strand
GATAATGCCTTTCATAGCTTGATAACGTTTAACCGCAGCCAGAGTTAAGGGCCCAAAATAACCAGTAATTAATTTTTCCGGATAAATATCACTACCTAAATTCGCCAAAAATTGATGCAAGCATTTGACTTCATTAGAAGCCATCCCATAATACAAATCACTGGTAAATAACGAACAACTCGGATTATTTTGGTAGGTTTTCTGCAAAGCGACCTGCATCTGCAATTGGGCTAATTGGCGTTTTAATTCTTCGATCCTTTGTTGGAGAGATTCGATTAATAATTGTTCGTTGTTACTATCTTTAAGCATATTAGTTGCTTGCCAAGAAAAATAATAAGCTTTATTTGTATTATTAGTGTTTCCCAGAAAGGGAACAAAATAAATCGCAATATTATTGGTACCAATTCCATCAATATAGATATTTTGAATATTGAATTTAGAAAAATCAATAAAATAAAGAGATTTTCTCCCTGATGTATTTTCTACTAGATAAGGAATCTTGGAAATCATAGTTTCATTAGGAATATTAAACTGAATACTAATAATTCCTGTTCCACCATTTAGCTTTTCCCATTTGCCTCCCCACGGATAGAGATAATCGGAAACTAATAAAGAACTTCTAGGCAATGGGGGTAAATAATATGAATAAGCCATCACTGAAAAATTCTTTAAACTGGGATCTTGATAACAGTATTTAGTGCTATTATTGTCGCAAGTATTATATAAATTAGTAATCAACCAGTTTAAATATATTTCATCAAAACTAGTGCCCTTTCTTTTCAAAACTTCATTAAAAGAGACAAGAGCATCACTCGAAGGATACTTCAAAACATCAGCAAAAATTTGATTGCCAAATTGCTCTTTTAAATAAAGGGCTAATAAATAAATTTTACCATAATCTTTATCAATATTTTTCCAATCTAATAAATTAACTTCGGTAGAATACATTAATGCCTGAGCTCTCTGTTTAGTAATCTGACTCGTATCAACGCCAATGGTTTGACCAGCAAATTCAGACATTAATTCATAAAACCAAGTTTGGGAATCTGGTTTTTGTTTTAAAGTAATTAAATGGGTAAATTCATGGGCTAATTCATAATCCAAAAAATTACTATCTGCCTTAGTAATCAAATTACTATTTAAATAAATAATTTGGCCTTGGTTAGAATTAGGATAAACTTTTTTTGGATATTCATCTCCCGATTGAATATAGCCACCATAACCATCTTTTAAGGGTTCTAAAACAATAACAATCCTAGAATCATTATCAATGCCCGGGTTATCTTCTGAACCTAATAAATTTACTAAATTAGGATAAATTTTATACTCAAAATCACTGGCTAAGTTATAAATTTTCGAATCTAATTCTGATTTTTGAGAAAAATTCTGGTACCAATTCTTATCAACGTAAAAATATAATCTATTAGTCGTTTTTAATAATTGAACTTCCATTTGGTTCCGGCCATTCAAATCATAATCAGAATTAATAAATAAAGTCTCATCTTGCGACCAAGCAAAAGCAAATAAAGGAATAAGAAAAACTCCTAAAAATAAAATAATTGTTATCCTCAGTCTTTTTTTGTCATTCCCGCGCAAGCGGGAATCTAATATTTTAACCATTAAATATATTTTAACAAAAAAAGAAAGAAAAATAAAGAAAGAAATTGGCATTGTGACCGAAGTAATAACAAAGGAACTGTCATCCCAGTGAAAATGAGGATCTAATAGATTCCCGCTTGCGCGGGAATGACAATAAACGTTTTTCTCGCTCACAATGGCACAGAGTCTCCCAACCAAAAAACCGGCCCAAGGCCGGTTTTTTAGAACCTGCAAGGAAAGGTTTAGTAAGCTAAGTAGGCTTGACCTGTCTTGAAGTTATCCCAACCGTAGGTCTGTTCAATATCAGAAGTAGTTGTAGCACTAGTATTCCAAGTAACTTTACCAACCTGTACTTGGTAATAAGCACCGGCAGTGGTAGTAGCTAACGAAATTGTAGTATTAATTTCACAAGTAGCTGTTTGACCTTCAGTAATTCTCCAATAGCCGCTACCGTACGTAGCATTGCTAGTGCAAGTAAAACCATAGGCTACACTATTGCCAGTACCAGGAGTTGGAGTAACTGTAGTGTAAGTATTAGTACTACTGGCATCTATATAAACATCTCCCCCATTAGCAGTTACAGCAAATACTATTTTTGCATCACCAGTACTCTTGGGATGAGTAGTATCTCCGGACACAGTAAAGGTTGGAGTTCCACTCAAAGCAAAAGTTGGAGCTATTAATTTAATATGCTGATCATTACCTGAAGTAGACAATGAAGCATATTTAATATTGCTATTAGCATCCAATCCAGTTAAAGTAATACCGGTAATTTTAATTGCATCACTAGCGCCGGGTGCGCTACCAGGATATGATTTTATAGTGGCTTTAACTGTTAAGGTTTTAGTAGTACCAGCTGATATAGGAAGAGTAAAACTTGGCCAGCTAATAGTAGTAGAGGCAGCAACAGTAGCTACTAAAGTGGATCCGTCCCAAAGCTCAATACTGATAGCAGGATCTCCAGTATAAGCAGCTGTAGAAGTAGCACTATTGAATGTTACATTAGTTTTCTCTACTTTCACATTAAATTTGTACAAATCAACTACTACTGTAGAATCTGTTTTAGCTATAACATTTCCTTCTATAGGATTATCAGTAGCTATAGTAGTAGTGATTGTTGCTCCTTCAGCAGTACTTTCTGTTGTAATAGCTTCCTGTACTGTATGGTCAGTAACAGAGGTATAAGTTACACCAGCAGTATCAGTATAAACTAAGCCATTAGCTAATAAAGTAAAGGTATAAGTTATAGCATCTGTTGGAACGCTAACTGCTGTAACTTTCATAGTCATCACTTTGGAAGTGCCAGCAGGAATAACCCAATTCAATCCAGAAATATTTAATGTATAATCTGAACCAAATGTAGTTTCAATTAAATTGGATTGAATTACAGGAGTTTCTGCTAATTTAGTGGAACCATCCCATAAGGAAATGTTAGCTAAATCTTTCCAAGGTAATGAAGAAGCCTGAATTCTAATAGCTACTTTCTTTACAGTGATATCAGATCCAGTTGCTTTAAATTGAGCAGCCAAAATATCTGATGTAGCGCCACCATAAAGATAGCTAGGTTTAGAAACAGGATATTCAGTTACATCCAAAGTTCCATAAGCAGGAGCAGCTACTGTAGTAGGAGTTGTCGGAGTTGTTGTTGGAGGAGTAACGCAATATTTTGCATTTAAAGCAGCTCGGGTTAAGGGACCAACATAACCAGTGGTAATAATTCCATTAGCTGCCTGGAATTTCTTAACTGCAGCATAGGTTAAGGAACCAAAATAAGTGGTTTCATAACCTGGAGAACCAGCGCCAGAAGCAGCTACTTGAGTAGCAGCATCTTTGTTCAAAACGATTTGCAAATTCTTGACATCAGGTGATGTCATTCCTTTGGACAAATCAGTAGTGAAACAAATTGCGCCAGTAGTAGTTTGGCCACCTAATTGACCTTGCAAAGCTGCGATCTGAGCTAATAAAGCGTTGATCTGAGCTTGAAGTTCTTCAACGGTTGCCGCTTTAGCTACACCAGCAAAAATGAAGGTTACAGCTAAAGCAATGGCAATTAATTTTTTAGACATTTGTTTAATTTGTTTTTTTAATTTTATGATTATTATCGACCACCTCAGAATTTAGTAGAGAGCGCTCTAAATAATGCACCCACCAAATTCCTCAAAGGCAATAATCTTTTAACCGCTTAAATAAAGCGGATCAATCCGAACTCTCTGGCGTAGACCCACCACTACCAGAATTAGATTCTGGTGTAGGGGCAAGATTTTCGACCTGAACATCCAAAGAGTGGATTTTAATAATTTGATTAATACTTTCCATCTTTTCCATCGCTTCTAAGCAATTTCCTGCTTTCATATCATTACTAATATCAGCAATGTAAACTTTAATTTTTGTAATATCATCAGCTGGCCAGCTAGCAAGAAAATTAATATTGTCAGTAAAATATTGTTGTAAATTATTTAAATTAGTTTGCAAAAAACTGGGGCACTGATTGATTTCTTCGGTTGTTTGAATAATTAAAGCTAAAACTTGATTTTGGGTTTCTTGGACTGTTTGCTCTAATTCATCCTTATCTTTATTTTCCAAATTAGTTTGTTGAACAATATTGGATATTTCTTGAGTTTTTTGTTGCACTTGCTGCGATACTTTTAAAGCAACTTGTTTTTTAGAAATAGCTTTTAATTCTTGGGGAACAGTTGCTAAATCTTTTTTAATATTTTGGCTCATCAAAGCAATTTCTTTTTCTTGGTCAGATACTTTAGCCATATCTTCTAACCTGGATTTAGCAATCTGTAAACGAATCACTGGTTTATAATCTTTGGGCGCTAAGACAATTCTAGCATTTTGAGTGAAAGTTTTAACTGCATATAAAGGATTACCTGGCAAAGTGTTTTGAGCAAAAACGAAAGTGGAAGCAAAAATGAAAATAAAAAATGAAGGAATCAAAACTTTTTGATAATGACGGAGAAAAGAAAAAGAAGCCCAAGTGACTCTTGGCTTTATTGAAACCTGTTCTTTCTTCTGGCTTAAAATGTTATTTAAAAGCCAATTAGCCCAATCAGAATTGGGCTTTATTCCTTGAAATTCCTTTAATTTGGTTAAAAGTTCTTTCTCGGTCATCACTATATAAGACGAAAACTAGGATAAAGTATTACACTCTTTCTTTAAAGATTCTAAAGCGCGGTGGAGCAAAACTCGGATGTTATTTTCCTTTTTGTTTAAGATAGCCGCGATTTCTTTGGTTGATAAATTATCAATATAGTGCCAGATAATGATTTCGCTGTATTCTGGCTTTAAACGCTGAATGGCTTTTTTCAAATTCTCCATTTCAAGGCTCAACTCAATTTTAAAAGCAAAGCTTGTCTGAGGAATTTCAATTCCCTGCTCTGCCAATTCATCCAAAGAAACAACTTTTGTTTTTTGGCGACGGTAAAAATCAATAATCTGATTACGAGCAATTTGGTAAACAAACGCCTGAGGATTTTTAATTTTTTCTCGCGCTTCGCCATTAGTTTGCCAATATTTTAGGAAAACCTGGCTGGTAATATCTTGAGCAGTTTCTGTTTTGTCCACACGAAAATAGATAAAGCGAAAAACTTTATCGAGATTATCTTTATAAAATTTTGAAAATTCATCTTGATTCATGATGCTATTAATTTCGTAATCACCCTAGCGAGGTCTTTGGGGTCATGCCTTAATAAAGGGCCATTACGCACTAGACGAGCAAAAATAACTTTTGGTTTTTTTAATGATTCTAAATATTTTTTATTATATTTTACAAGAGCGGCCCCTTCTTTTTTATATTTTTCTAAATAAAATTGTTTAGGTTTCTCCGTATTGACAATAAAATAATCAATAGCATGAGGGCCCAGATATTTTTCCAAAACTGATAAAAATTTTTCTGCAGTATAATTATTAGTTTCGCCAAATTTAGTCATAATATTACAGATATAAATCTTCTTGGCTTTAGATTTTTTTACTGCTGCTTTAATTCCTTTCACTAAAAAATTAGGAATAATACTTGTATAAAGGTCACCCGGACCAATAATAATAAAGTCTGCTTTTTTTATTGCCTGAAGAGCTTCTGGATTTGCTAATACTAAAGGTTTTAAAAACACTTTTTTGATTGAGAGGGTACCATCATGCTGGGGATGGTCAATATTGGATTCACCTTTGATTAATAAATTATTTTCCAAACGAGCGTATAAACGCGTATTTTTTAAAGATACTGGTAAAACTTCGCCCTTAATACCTAAAATATTACTTGCTTCTTTGAGGGCTTTATTAAAATCTCCAGTAATATCTTTTAAAGCTG
>JAAZNP010000004.1 GCA_012798235.1 Parcubacteria group bacterium | reverse complement strand
CCGCGATAAGGAATTGGTGCAACATAAGGCGCGTCTGTTTCAACCAAAAGCCTCTCTAAGGGAACGCCTTTAATAACTTCGTCTAATTTATTGCTATAAGTAATGACTCCAGAAAAACCAATAAAATAATTTGAATTTTCTAAAATTTTATTTAAATCTTCTAAGGTGCCGGTAAAAAAATGGAAAACCGCCTTTCCTTGATAATTATTTTCTTTTAAAATCTTTAGCGCTTCTTGATATAAATCCCTAAGATGCAAAATCAAAGGCAAATGATATTTTTGTGCCACTTTAATTTGTTTGATAAATTCCTGCTCTTGCAATGTTTTGGCCTTGTCCCGTTCCTCTTGGGGTAAATCTTTTAGATAACTATAATCTAAACCGCATTCGCCCACAGCAACCACTTTTTTATTTTGAGCAATTAAATCCTCGAACCGAGAATCAAATTTTTCCACGACTAAATTATTAATTTCATTTTGATCTAACTGCTCTAAAGGCGCGGGAAAAGTATGGCCCGGATGAAGACCAACGCTCGCCCAACAATTAGAATATTTATTTGCAATTGCTACTGCTTTTTCTGAAGTCTTAAAACAAGTTCCGATATTAAGCAAAAAAATACCTTCCTCAAGGTATTTTTTTAAAAGAATGTCGCGGTCGTTATCAAAAGCAGCTAAATTTAAATGGGTATGAGAATCGAAAAGCATAAAAATGGAATCTAGAATTTAGATTTTAGGAAATAAAGGAGGAGCGGTTTTTAATTGAACTTTGAAAGTATGCCACTCTGATTCCCGAGAATTAAGAGACAAAAGATTTAATATTTTTTGAGAAGTTTCAGGCATAACGGGATAAATTAATAAAGCCACCTTTCCTAGGGATAAAATAAGGGTGGATAATTGTTTCTCGAACACTTGAGGAGCATTATTAATTGTTTCCCAAGGTTTATGGTCCGTAATAAATTTATTTAATGCATTCACCAAATCCCAAACTCGGGCTAAGGCTTCATTAAAACAATAATCTGCCATTTTTTTATGATATTCATTTTCTATTTCTTTAGTTAAATTTTGTAAATCATTACAGTTTAAAGAAATTTTTTGGCGATATTTTTCTCCTAAAGTCAATATCCGACTTAATAAATTACCTAAGCCTTGTGCTAAATCGCTGTTATATCTTTCTTTAATTCTTTTAACAGAAAAATCACCATCTTCGGTTGTAGAAAATTCTCTGATAAAGAAATAGCGCACCACTTCTGAACCATATTCATTTATTAAAGCGAATGGATCAATTACATTACCCAAACTCTTGGCCATTTTTTGGCCTTCAAAAGTTAAATAGCCATGAACAAAAATAGTTTTTGGTAAAGGTAAATGAGCGGATAATAACATCGCTGGCCAATAAACAGCATGAAAGCGAGAAATACCTTTACCAATAATATGAATTATCTGCGTATCTTCTGACCACCATTTTATAAATTTATCATCTTCGTTAAAATAATCTAAAGCAGTAATGTAATTGGATAAGGCATCAAACCAAACCCAAATTTTTTGTGAGGGATCATTGGGTGCATCAATACCCCAATAATGAGCGCGTTCGCTAGAGCGAGAAATACAAATATCTTCTAAGCCGCTATTAATAAAACTCAGGACTTCATTTTTCCGGCTTTCAGGTATGATTTTTATTTTATCGGAACTAATTAAATCTTTTAATTGTTTTTGATATTGGGAAAGTCGAAAGAAATAATTTTCTTCTTTAACTAATTCTGGCTTAGTTTTATGTTCGGGACATAAACCATTAATTAATTCACTTTCTTTGTAAAACTCTTCACAGCCAACACAATACAAACCTTCGTAGGTTTTTTTATAAATATCTTTTTCACAAGCCTGCCATAACTTTGACACTCCTAAAAGATGGCGTTTTTCTGTTGTTCTAATAAAATCATCATTACTCAAATTCAAGGCTTTTGCTAAGGAAATAAATTTCTGAGCATTACGTTCTACCAGCGTGGCTACTGGAATTCCCTCTTTCTCTGCTGATTGCACGTTTTTTAAACTATTCTCATCAGTACCAGTTAAAAAATATACTTCTTCTCCAGAAAACCGTTTGTAACGCGCCAAAACATCAGCCAAAATTTTTTCTAAGGCATGACCAGCATGCGGAGAGGCATTCACATAATCAATAGCAGTAGTAAGGTAATATTTTGTCATGATTTATTACAGAAGTTTTTTCTGGGGTAAGTAATTATGAATTTTGCCGCTTTTAATATCGCGGAACAGCTCGATTAAAATTGCGGTAATAGGCAAGGCAATAATCGCACCAACAGCGCCCATTAATTTTCCCCCTAATAAAATAGCCAAGATAATCATTAAGGGATTCATTTGCATCGTTCGCGCCCTGATAGGCGGCGCGATAATATTTTCTAAAAATTGGATAATAACAAAGAATAACAATACTAATAGTCCTGGCATTAAACCCTGACTTAAACCAAAAAAAGTAATCACCATACCCGCAATTACTGGCCCAATATAAGGGATGAAATCTAATAATCCAGCAAGAATTATTAAAAACCAAACATGAGGAATTCCCAAAATATTTAAAACAATAAATAAACAAAGCACGACAAAAAAACTTAAAATTAATTGGCTATAAAACCAACTACTAACTTTTTGGCGGCCTTTTTCCCAAAGGCTCACCACATAATCTTCGTAACCTTTAGGCACAATCAACCGAAGCCCCTTTTCAATACCCTGAGTTTCCGTATTCAAGAAAAATGATAAAAGGAAAACAAAAAGAATAGAAAAAGCGCCTCCAGTAATTTTTATCAGAAAGCTATATGATTTCAGGAAAACATTAAGTAGTTGATTATTTAAGCCCAAATCTAATAAATTCCATTTTTCTAATAAATCCAAAAAAGCGCTCGAGTTAATATCTACATTAAAATTCTGTCGAAATGATTGTATTATTTCCAAAAGCGAAGGAATGCTCGCATATATTAAAAAACCAATCAATAATAAAGTAATCAAATAAATAATAAAACTGGAAAGCCAGCGATGTTTAATTTTCTTGTCGAGAGCATTAATGGGTATCTCTAATAAAGAAGCAATAATAAAAGCTACTAACACAAACAAAATAATCTGGCGGAAAAACCAAATAGTCAAAATTAAAATTAACACCAGAAAAAAACGCCAAATACTTTGCCAAGAAATATCCATCATATTAAATATGTAATATTTTTTTAAATTGTTTTGCTGTAGAGTGAGGCCCGACCATAGCTAAATTAAGACATTCAGGTTTTAATAAATCATTGGCTAATTTTTGAACATCGCGAGAAGTTACTTGTTTGATTTTCCTTAAATATTCTTGGTAATTTTCTATTTTCTTTTTCAGTAATAATTGGGTTCCATAAAAAGAAGCAATTTTATGGACATCTTCAAAAGCTAAAGCCATTTGGCCCATCATAAATTCCTTAGCTTTTGTCATTTCTTGAGAAGAAACGGGTATTTTTTTAAAACTTTGCCACTCTGCCAGAATTTCCTTCAAAATTAGTTCTACTCGTTTGCTGTCTAAACCACTAATAACAGCCCAATAGCCAGTGTCAGTTTTGGCTTCAATGCCGCTATCAATATAATAAGCAGCTCCTAATTTTCCTCGCACCAATTGAAATAATCGCGATGACATCCCGCCACTCAAAATAGAATCAAAAACATTTAAAGCATAACGTCTCTGATCAAAAATATTTATCCCCCTCACCCCTAAAATAATATGCGTTTGGTCAATATTTCTTTTTTCAAAAATTAATTGCGGTTGTTTTTGTTTTTCTTTAGCTTTAATTTTATTTTTTGCTTTGCCTCGGGGGATGGAAACAAATGCTTGTTGAATTAAATTTGTCACTTCTCTAGTTTTAAAATTACCACTAACAATTATTAATGTTGATTGACTACGATATTGTTGTTGGTGATAAGTCAAAAAATCTCTTCTGGAAATTTGATGAATATTGGTCTTCGTCCCAGCAATAGACCAACCAGCTGGCTGATTTCCATAAAGTAATTTTATCCAAAGCTCATCAATATAACTTTTAGGGTCATCGTGATACATATTAATCTCTTCAATAATTACTCCTCGCTCTTTTTCAATTTCTGCTTCAGGAAATTGAGAATTCAAATAAATATCAGAAACGATATCAATAGCTAATTGCTGATACTCCTTGGCTACGCGCACAAAATATCCTGTATATTCGCGGCCAGTAAAAGCATTATAAATACCACCCACTCTATCTAATTCTTTAGCAATATCTAAATTAGTTGGTCGCTTCTTGGTCCCTTTAAAACACATGTGTTCCAAAAAATGAGAAATCCCATTAAGATTTTTTGTTTCAAAATCAGCTCCTGTATTAACTAAAGTAGTAATTTGAAAAGATAATGATTCTTTTGAAGGAACCATTAAAAGACGCAAGCCATTAGGAAAATTTTTAACTTGGAATTTATACACCGTTTCAATAATTAAACATTAGTTAATTTTTTTCTGAGAAAATTTTCTATTTCTTCGATTTTTATTCTCTCTTGTTGCATAGTGTCGCGGTCTCTAATCGTTACCGTTTTATCTTCTAAACTCTGGTGGTCGATAGTTAAACACCATGGCGTGCCCACTTCATCTTGGCGACGATAACGACGACCAATAGAACCCACTTCGTCATAATCAACTAAAACATTAAGCGATAATTTTAAATCTTGATAAATCTTTTGGGCTAAATTAACCAATTCTGGATTATTTTTTAATAATGGGAAAACAGCTACTTTAATAGGAGCTAATTGCGGATGTAATTTCAAAACAACTCGCGTCTCATTATTTTTATCTTTCTCCTCGTGATAAGCATCTAAAAGAAAAGCTAATAAAGATCTTTCAACGCCAGCTGAAGGTTCAATAACATAAGGTAAATAGCTTTCTTTAGTTTCTTCATCAAAATAACTCAAATCCTTTCCCGAATGCTCCTGATGATTCTTTAAATCATAATCGCCACGATTGGCAATCCCTTCTAATTCTCCCCAACCCTCATCATTTAAAAACGGAAATTGGTATTCAATATCAGCGCAACTAAGAGCATAGTGAGCCAATTCTTCTTTACTATGCTCCCTTAAACGCAAGTGTTCTTTTTTAATTCCTAAATTGAAATACCAATTTAAGCGCTCTTCTTGCCAATAACGATACCATTTTTTACTTTCAGAAGGCTTTACAAAATACTCTAATTCCATCTGTTCGAATTCCCGAGTACGAAAAATAAAATTCCCGGGAGTAATTTCATTACGAAAAGATTTCCCTATTTGGGCAATACCAAAAGGAATCTTTTGACGGCTAGCATTTAGAATTTGCTTAAAATTAATAAATATTCCTTGAGCAGTTTCTGGCCTTAAATAAGCTAAATGTCCTTTATCTTCTACTGGGCCCAAAAAAGTCTTAAACATTAAATTAAATTTTTTCTCCTCAGTAAGTTCACCACCACATAAAGGGCAATGGGGATAGCCATCTTTCATCGAAACTTCGCCATATTTTCCTTTCATTAAATCATCAAACTTAAAACGAGTATGGCAAGACTTGCATTCTACCAAGGGGTCAGCAAAACCGCTGACATGACCAGAAGCTTCCCAAACTTTAGGATTAATAATAATGCTAGAATCTAATCCTGCTATATCGTCGCGCTGAATTACTATATTTTGCCACCATAATTTCTTAATATTGTTCTTCAATTCCACTCCGAGAGGACCGAAATCCCAAGTATTAGCTAAACCGCCATAAATTTCGGAGTCAGGAAAAATAAAACCGCGACGTTTGCATAAAGAAACTATTTTATCAATTATATTTTCCACGATAATAAATTAAAAATTAAAAATTTATTTATTACGGCCTAACAATGCCCTCATTAGGTATAACAGTCGTATCTGTTAATTTATCAGATAATACTTTAGGATAAACAAGATTAATATTTTTTAAAGTAAAGGAATCAGTAGCAGTAAAAGTGGTTTCATTAGTTAATTCAATGCTTTGATTAATTTGCGAAGATAAAGGAGTAACTTTTATTTGAAAAACTGCTTCGTAGGGCGTAATTAAAGTACCCGAACCTGCTGGTACCACAGGAATTGTCCAGCTAATTTTTCTCGTATGAGCATCGTATAAAGGAGCGCTGGACCCATAATTACCAGCTACTTGATTGGTCCATTCTGCCCATAAAGGCAAGGTTGTCTCAACAGTTACATTATTAATAGCATTATAGGTATTAACTATTTTCCAATGAATAGTGAAATCAATTGGTTGATCCACTTTTAATGGTAATTTGCCTGTATTCACAATTAAAGCCGGTGGATCTCTAAAATAACTACCAATATCCAAAAGGCAGAAAGAATTTAATTTAACAGTATTAATAGTAGAGGCTTGAGGTAAGGCCTGATATCCTAATTCTTCGGGGACACTAGAACTTTTGATGTTGCTATCAATTTCCAAAACAATATTTTTTTGAGCTAAACTTTGCATCGGCCAATCAGATTTTAATTTTACAGAAAAATTCAATGTTCCTTTAGCACCGGGATTTAAAACATAAAGACTGCTCACTCTACTACCCGTCCAAGTTAGAGTTTGTAAACGTGAAGAGAAAACAGCATTTGGCGCTTTTAAAGTTGAAAAATCAAAAGCATCACCTTTGAATTGAACTGTTAGCACTAAATCCCTAAGACTGGCAGAATAATTATTTTCATAATTCACTGTAAAATCCAATTTATCACCTAAATCAGCGTTAAAATCTGTATCACCATTAACAAAAACTGATAATTTCAAAGGATTAGATAATAAAGTTACAAAACCTTGGGCAGACACTAAAGGCAAAAAAGAACCGTTTTGATTAATGCCTAAAGTAAGAGCTATTCTCTTGGTTTCGCCATCTTGTCCGCTTAAAGAACTTTGCACTTTGATAGCTCCTTGACCAGTAGGAACAATATTACCAATGAGCCAAGTATTATTAGTACCCTGCTCTTTAGTAACATCGGGATTAGCACTAATTAAAGAAAAGCCACTTGGCCACTCAGCTCTTAATTCCGCATTAGCAAATGATTGATTAGTCAAATTAGACCAATTTATTTCAAGAGGAAAATCTTGACCAATAAATACTTTTTGAGGAAGATTAATATTTAAATTAAAAATGGAACCAGTCAATAAAACAGTTTTACTATCTTTTTTAGCAAAAGAAGAGCTAATGCCTTTGGGCCGATAATTAAAAGTAGCCTCGATAATTTTAGCAGTTTGAGGTTCGCCAGTAATCATTAAACTCAGAGTTTTTTCTCCTGATGTTTGTGCTAAAACTTCACCCAAATAAATGCTCATTGTCTTTTTTAGAGGATTCTCGGTAAACACAACTCCTTCGGGCAAAGTAATATCTAATGAACAATCCTCAAGAGCCACCCGTGAATTATTTACGTATTTAAATGTAAAATTACTTATATTGCCAGAAGCAATATTATCTGGCCCTAAAATAGAAAAATTCACTCCACCCCTATTAATTAAGCTCCAAACAAAAAAACCAATTACTAAAATAATAATGCCGATAATTAATCCCCCCCAAAAACTATGAAAAATGTGTTTTATCCGCATAAATAAAAATTAATTAATTGATTACATTATATCAGATTTAACTTTTAAAGTAAATTTGCCTAAAACCTCTTCTAAAAACTTTTTTTCTTCTAGAATCTGACTGATTAAAGGAAGAGAGGTAAATTTATGTAAAGGAAGTCGAAACAAAGCTCGCAGATATTTTTTTTGATTATTTGTTAGGGGCATATCGTCAGCATGCTTATGTTTTAAACAAACCAATCCTCTTTCCCTAAAACTAAAATAATGAGTATCTTTAATACCACACACAACGCAGCCCTCTAAAAATGGCTCGTAGCCTAATATCCTTAAAAGATGAGCTTCAAAATACAACCAACTAAAATCAATTATTTTAGACGATTTGCCAAGATTATTATCAAGAAAATAAAAAACTTGAAAAATTAGTTGAAAAAGATTGTCATCAGGCTGATAAATTATTGTTAAATCATCCACTAATTCACTAATTTTTAAGGCAGTATTTAAAGCTAAACCATTATTTTTGATATTAAAATAAGAATTATCTTCTAAGGCAGAAAGAAGACGCGGTCTTTCGCCTGAAGAAAAAGTAATGTCTACTAAAGTTGGTGGTTCTAAATGGCCGGCTAATTTCGCTAAAATATCACGCGTACTTTTAGCAAACAATTTTACTTTACCAAAATCCTGAGTGAAAAAATGATAAATGTTATCTTTTTCTTCAGAAATTTGTTTGTGTAAAATAAAAGCTTTGGTAGAATAATGAGTCATAAAATAATGTATCTTTAGTATACATTTTTTTGATTTCTGGGTAAAATTTAGTATAATTCAAAAGAAAGCCCTCATAGTTCAAGGGGCAAAGCGCAGCCTACTAGAGACTGTCTAAACACTTGCCTCTACACCAATGCACCCCCTATAGTTTAATGGATAGAATACGGGCTTGCGGAGCCTGTGATCGAGGTTCGACTCCTCGTGGGGGGACTATTAGTGCGAGAGTGAAACTTTTAATAGGGTTACCTTCTTCTTTGTTATGATGAATCTCTCTCTCAAATTTTCTGATCCTGTTTTTAAAGTACGCGGTGTAGGACCGCGTTATTTAAAATATCTAAATAAATTAGGTATCAAAACAATCAAAGATTTATTATGGCATTTTCCTTTTCGTTACGAAGATTTCTCTCAAATTAAAAAAATCAAAGACTTGCAACCTAATGAAGTTTGTTCCATAATTGCCACTATTCAAAAAATTAATCTTTATCGTAGTTTTCGAAAAAGAATGGCTATTATTAATGCTAAAGCTGACGATGATACTGGAACTATTAATATTATTTGGTTCAACCAATTATATATTATTAAAACAATACCTCCGGGCACGACCTTATCCTTATCAGGTAAAGTAAAAGCTCAAGGCAAAAGATTGATTCTATCCAATCCTTCTTATGAAATTATTTCCCACCAAAAATTGGAAGAAGATTTCTTTAAGGATTTAAAACATACTGGCCGTTTGGTTCCCATTTACCCCGAGACCCAAGGTTTAAGCTCGCGCACTTTTCGTTATCTCATCAAACCCTTGCTCAAAAATAATTTAGAACTAGGAGAGTATTTACCTTCTTTTATTATTGAGCGCTATAAATTAATGCCTCTTCGACAAGCTTTAAATCAAATTCATTTTCCTGAAAAAATAGAGTATGCTCAGCAAGCCAAAAATCGTTTTATTTTTGAATCATTATTATTCTCTCAATTATATCTTTTAAAAATTAAAGAGAAATTAGATCTCCTTCCTTTTCCTAAAATACAATTAGATATTGATTTATTAAAATCATTTGTTGCGTCTTTGCCTTTTAATCTCACTGAACCTCAAAAGAAAAGCCTTTGGGAGATAGCAAAAAACTTAAATCAGCGACCCATGAATCGTTTGCTTATTGGTGAAGTAGGTTCTGGCAAAACTATCGTGGCTATTGGCGCTTCACTTCTAACCATAAAATCCAAGTATCAAGTAGCGGTTATGGCGCCAACAGAAATCTTAGCTCAGCAGCATTTTAATAAATTCAAACAGTTTCTTCGAAATTATAAAACAAGAATTGCTCTACTTACTTCTACTGGCGCTAAAATTTATGATGATGGGCTGGAGGGAAAAATTTCTAAAAGATCATTAAATAAAATCATTAATTCTGATTTGCCGATTATTGTTATTGGCACGCATGCTTTAATTCAAAAAAATATTCATTTTAATAAATTGGGTTTAGTAATTGTTGACGAACAACATCGCTTTGGCATTGAGCAAAGAAAAAAATTACTTTCTCCTAATAGTCGTACTAAAGAAATTCCCCATCTCTTGTCCCTTACTGCTACTCCTATTCCCCGTACCTTAGCTTTGGTTTTTTATGGCGATATGGAACTTTCTATTTTAGATACTCTTCCTGAGGGTAGAAAAAAAATTATTACTCAAATAGTAACACCAAAAAATAAAAATAAGGTCTACGAATTCATTCGCCAAGAAATTTTAAAAGGTAGGCAAGCCTTTGTCATTTGCCCCAGAATCGAAGAAACCAATTTATCTCCTTTGGATATTAATGCTCCTAATTTAGTTTCTTTGGCAGAAAAACTAAATTATGAAGTGAAAGCCGTAAAAAAAGAATATAAGAAATTAAGCGAAGAAATATTTCCTGACTTAAAAGTCGGAATGCTCCACGGTAAAATGAAAACCGAAGAAAAAGAAAACATTATGCAACAATTTTATGATAATAAAATTAATATTCTTGTTTCTACTTCTGTTGTTGAAGTTGGTGTCGATATTCCTAATGCCACGGTCATGATTATTGAGGGAGCAGAACATTTTGGCTTAGCTCAATTGCATCAATTCCGCGGCCGTGTCGGCCGTTCTCATTATCAATCCTATTGCTTCCTTTTTACTGAATCATCATCCAAAACAATCTCTTCTCGTTTAGAAGCTGTAGCTAAGTATAACGATGGATTTAAATTAGCAGAAATTGATCTTTCTTTAAGAGGGCCGGGTGAATTTTTAGGAACAAAACAATCAGGAGTTCCTGACCTCCTCATGCATTCTCTTCTTAGCAAAGAAATGATTACTCAAGCCCGAGAAGCGGCTTTAAATATCCTAACTATTGATACCACTTTTAAAAAATGGCCTTTATTTTTGGCCTCTTTCAAAGATTTTGTTATGCAAGCGCACCGCCTTTAACGTTCGAGCACAATATCTACTTGCTTAATAGCGCCCTGATGCCAATAGGTTATTTTTACTTTATCTCCAACCTGATGTTCTTTTAAAGCATCAGCTAAATTATAGGTTTTTTCTATTTTTTTACCATTAATTTCTAAAATAATATCACCTTCTTTTAATCCGGCTTTATCAGCGCAGCCATTAGGCAAAATGCCTTTCTGCCCCGGCAGAGATTCGTGAATAATAAAAGCGCCATAATTAAAAGGCAAATGATGTTCTTTTTGTACTTCTTGGTCAATTAAAAGATAGCGAATCCCTAAATTTGGTCTAATAAATTTACCGTATTTTTTGATCTCGTTTAATATTATTTTTGCCTGATTAATGGGAATAGCAAAACTAATATTTTCCACTCCTAAAACTACGGCCGTATTAATTCCAATAACTCGAGCGCCAAGATCAATTAAGGGTCCACCGGAATTACCAGGATTGATAGCGGCATCCGTCTGTATTAATCCTGAGAATTCGCGATTAATGTTTTCCAAATCTGTTTGAACGTAACGCGATAGACCAGAAATAATTCCTCGGGATACGGTATTCTCAAACTCTGATAAGGCATTACCAATCGCAATCACTGTTTGGCCTAATTTTAATTTGCTAGAATCACCTAATTTTAAATAAGGAAACTTTTTGTTTTTTTCTGGTTTTATTTTTAAAATAGCAATGTCAGTCAACTCATCACGCACTAAAATATCACAAGGATAATGGTGATGTTGCCACACAACTTCATAAGAAGCGGCTTGATCTTCTACGACATGACGATTAGTTAAAACATAGCCATCAGACGAAACAAAAAATCCTGAGCAGTTGCCAAAACGGATGAGACCATCCTGATTACGTGGCAGCTGAGCAATAATCGCTTGGTCTAATTTTCCTTCTATTTGGTCTGGTCTTTTTAAAATCAAAACAGCGATGACCGCTGATAATGCTTTAGCTACAGCCTTGATTGTTTGTTGGTATTCGTTTAAAAAGAAACCCATAAAATTAATAAACAATTCAGGAGTGCGCGGGAGAGGATTTGAACCTCCACGGGATTACTCCCACATCCACCTCAAAGATGCGCGTCTGCCGGTTCCGCCACCCGCGCCTTAAGAAGTAGTTTCTTTTTCTTCTGGCGCCAATTCTTTAGCCAATATTTTTAATTTTTTACGAACCTGTTTAGCTGATTTATTACGTAAATAATATAATTTAGCTCTTCTCACGCGAGCTGCTTTAATCAGTTCTATTTTTTGAAGAGAGGGTAAATGAATTGGTATAATCCACTCTACGCCAACCCCATCAATTACTTTTCTTAAAGTAAAAGTAGCTCCTGGTTCTTGGCCATGTTTACGTGATAAGACAATACCTTCTATTTGCTGAGTTCTTTCTTTATCGCCTTCTTTTATCTTTTGAAACACGCGGAGATGCATGCCTGGTTTAATATCAGAAACGTTAATTTTAGTCATAAATTAAAATCTATTAAATCTTTATTAATTTATCACAAAAATTAATTTTTAGCAATTAAGTTTAAGATCTTCTTAAAATCATTAGGTAGAGGAGCAATAATTGATAATAATTGGCGAGAAGGAGAGGGAAAAATAATTTTATAGGCATGAAGCATTTGCCGTGGGAAAATATCATTATTTTTTTTAGAAACACCGTACAATTTATCTCCGGCCACAGGAAAACCAATACTCGCTAAATGAACCCTAATTTGATGGGTTCTTCCGGTTTGAGGAATTACTTCTAATAAAGTAAATTTATGGTATCTTTTTTTAACTTTGAAAAAAGTTAAGGCTGGCTTCGCGTAATTATCTTGATAAAAATTTAATACAATTTTCCGCTTGCTAAATGTTTTTGACCTAGTTAAAGAAAATGTGATTTCTCCCTGCTCCTGAGGTACTACTCCCTTTACTAAAACCAAATACAATTTTTTGATTTCTCTATTTAAAAATAAATTTTTGAAATACAGAAAAGATTCTTGATTTTTAGCGAGAATTAAAACTCCAGAAGTATCTTTATCTAAACGATGAACTATGCCTGGTCGTAAAAGATCTTCGCCAACATTTTTAACTTGAGGGTATTTCCATAATAGCCAAGAAGCAATTGAGGGCTGCTGAATACTTTTTATCGTCGGGTGAGTATTAATTCCAGCAGGTTTATTAATAACTAAAAAATCATTAGTTTCGTACAAAATTTCTGGAGCAGGAACCAAATCTAAAGAAATTAAATTATGAATCTCTTTGTCCTTTAATAAAGCACCAGTAATTAAATCATTTTCTTTCAACAAATAACTGGGTTTCTTTTTTAATCCATTAACTAAAATAGTGCCCTGGTTAATGGCTTTGACGATTGATGCCCGAGAATAATTATGAATTTGAGAAACTAAATATTTATCTAACCTCTGATGGGATTTTTCCGGAGAAACAACAAAATTAATAGCAGCCATAATAAATAGTGGTGGGCGTATCCCGATTTGAACGGGAGACCTCGTCGATGTCAACGACGCGCTCTAACCAACTGAGCTATACGCCCCTAGTTAGGACGTGGGCGTGCCAGGGATCGAACCTGGGACCTATTGTTTATAAGACAATCGCTCTACCACTGAGCTACACGCCCCCTTATTTATTTTATCAATTGCTCTATTTCCATTCTCTCTAATGTTTCTTTTTCAATTAATGCTTGTGCTAATTTATCTAATTTTTTTCTATTTTCCTCTAAAATTTGTTTGGCTTTTTTATAACAATCTTGAATAATTTTATTAATTTCTTTATCAATCAGAGTAGCTGTTTCTTCAGAATAATCTTTTTCCGTAGAAATTTCTTTCCCTAAGAAAATCATTTCTTCGGTTTTACCAAAACTTCGCGGCCCTAATTTTTCGCTCATGCCATATTTAGTTACGAGGGAGCGAGCTAAATCAGTAGCTGTTTCTAAATCATTAGCCGCGCCCGTGGAAATATCATGAAAAACTAAACTTTCCGTTATGTAGCCAGCTAATAAAGCAGCAATATCAGCCAAAAATTCAGAACGAGTTTTTAAATACCTTTCCTCCGTCGGCATTTTCATAGTATAACCAGCTGCTTGGCCACGAGAAATAATAGAAACTTTTTTTAATTCACTGGCTCCTGGTAAAAATAATGACACTAAAGCGTGTCCTGCTTCATGATAAGCAGTTATTTTCTTTTCTTTATCAGTAAAGACACGACTTTTTCTTTCAGGACCCAGCATTACTTTTTCAATTGATGACAGCATATCCTGCTGTTCAATAGCTTTCTTATTTTTTCGAGCAGCTAAAATAGCCGCTTCGTTTACTAAATTAGCTAAATCAGCGCCAGAAAAACCCGGCGTTCTTTCAGCAATATCTCTCAGATTAACATCAGGGCCTAAAATTTTATCTCGGGTATGAATTTTTAATATTTCTTCTCGGCCATTAATATCAGGTAAATCTAAAACAACACGGCGATCAAATCTACCAGGGCGAAGTAAAGCAAAATCTAAAATATCAGGACGATTAGTGGCTGCCATCACAATAACTCTTGTATCGCGGTCAAAACCATCCATTTCTACTAAAATTTGATTTAAGGTTTGCTCTCTTTCGTCTTGGCCACCACCAATACCAGCGCCTCTTTCTCGGCCAATGGCATCTATTTCATCAATAAATAAAATAGCCGGGGCTGCTTTTTTGACAGTATTAAAGGCATCCCTGACACGACCCGCCCCAACACCAACAAACATTTCTACAAACTCCGAACCAGAAATATGGAAAAAGGGGACATTGGCTTCACCAGCAACCGCTCGCGCCAAAAGAGTTTTACCCGAACCGGGAGCACCCATTAATAATACCCCTCTCGGAATACGCGCTCCTAATTCTTGGAATTTTTTAGGATTTTTTAAAAATTCTACTATTTCCTGTAATTCTTCCTTGGCCTCTTTTAATCCGGCAACATCTTTGAAGGTAATTCTATCTTTATCCGGAGAAAATAATTTAATATTCGAACGAGAAAAAGAAAAAATTTGCATCGCGCTTTGGTTAGTGCGACGAAAAGAATAATAAAACAAAACGCCTAACAGAATAACTGGCAGAATAAAAGGTAATAAAATTCCTAACCAGTAAGACCAGCCGCTTTGTTCGAGAATTTTAATATTCAAAGCTTGAATTTCTTCAGGAGAAAAACCAAAATTTTTTAAAGTTTCAATAAAAGAACTATTGGTTTCTATTTTAGCGAAATAAATCTGGTTATTATCAGATGCAAGCTCTACCTTATCAGCGGCTACGGTAATTTTACTCACCTCTTTATCTCTGATTAACTGAATTGCTTCGGACAAACTAATTTCTTTTTTTTCTACTAATGCTTTTTCGAGAAAATTAAACACTAGCGAAAAAACAACAAGAATCAAAATAATTGAAGCTAATTGACGCCACATTTTATTCATAGTGTTTTTATTTTATCTCAAATAATAAAAAAAAGCAATCCGTGACCACCAATTGATAGAAACGGATTGCTTCTCCTATTTTAAGTATCTGTAAAAAACTAAGGGTAGATCGGTTCTGTTGCCCCCTGTAAATGAGTAACAGCACTATTTATTGATTCTAAAGAAGAACTAATAATCAAATAATCATTATAAAAACCATAGCTAATTGCTGCTTCCTTTCCTGAATATGGGAAGTAACGAATTTCTGCTCCATTAGTAGTAGTATCTTTAAATGTTTTATTAGTAGTTTTAGGTACTTTAATTAACCAAAAATTGCTAAGATCGGTTAGAATTTTTCCCTTTTCCCAGTTGGCAAAAATAGCTTTTATGTCTGTGATTGTATTGGCACCAACGTCAATAATTAAACCTAAAGATGGATTAACATCCCCATAATAAACATAAGTTAAAAATTTCCTTCCTAACAGATAGGGCTTCAAACTTTCAGGCATATTAGGAATAAGGGAGAGAACCACTTCTTCACTGGATAAACTATAAGATTGATATTTAGGAATTAAAATACTAAAAGTTTGGCTAGGAGCCATTTCTTTAGTAGCAGCTTCTTTTAAGGTCGATAAAACCAAATTGCCACTAAGTTTCAAATCAACTAATGTTTTTTGATAAGGTCCGCTTATCTGAGGAAAGGGACTCGGAGGCAAAGTAGTCACTGTGGTAGTTGGTGTTTCCGCTACGGTAGTAGTTGTAGTCGTGGTTGTTTTAGAAGCGAAAAGCTTCGGCCATAAGACAAAATAACCTAACACAGCTCCGGCAATAATAATTCCAATAATAATAATGATGGGAATAAGCTTATTGTTTTTTTTGGGCACTTGAGGAGCAGGAAAATTAGTGAATTCAGTGGCTGAAATATTAGGATTAAACGCTGGCTCATTAGAAAGCGTCTCTTCTTGAGGAGGATTAGAAGCAAAAGAGGGATATTCATTAACTGGTGGCTGTGGTTCTGCTGGTGGTGGCGTTGGTGGTGCTTGCCATGGCGGAACTTCTCCTCCGCCACTTTTCATTTTTTCTAAATCTGATTCTGAAGTTCTAATAAAAATATTAGGAGAAGGAGGACTAAATTTCGGTTCTGGCTCACTGGGAACAGGAGTCGGTTCGGATTGACTAGGAGTTGGTGATTGATTAGGAGCAAAATAATTTTCTGGCATATTTTTAAAATTTATTATTCTTTTATTAATTATACCATAATTTAAATGTCAAGAAAAATATTAATTTCTTTTTTTGTCTTTTTTATAAGATTTCACATCTTTAAGCGAAAGAGAAATTTTACCGTTAGATTCAACTTTTTTAATTTTAACAGTAACCTCTTCTCCGGGGTGAACAATATCTTCAACTTTATTCACTCGGTAAGGCGCTAATTCAGAAATATGAAGTAAGCCTTCTTTACGATGCCCCAAATCAACAAAAGCACCAAAATCTTTAATCTGAGTAATTTTCCCAGTAATAATATCTCCTTCGTTAAAATCTTTTAAAACATTATGAATTTCTTTGATGGTTAATTCTGCTATTTCTTTATTATCAGCGGTAATAAAAACTGTACCATCTTCTTCAATATCAATATTAGCTCCAGTTTGTTGAGTGATTGCTTGAATAACTTTGCCGCCCGGGCCAATTAATTCGCCAATTCTTTCGGGTTTAATTTTAATAGTAAAGATTCGGGGAGCGAAAGGCGATAATTCTTGACGCGGTTTGGCAATTACTTTATTCATAACTTCTAAAATCTTGAAGCGCGCTTCTTTGGCTTGCTCTAATTCTTCTTTTAATAATTGCGGAGTAACGCCTTTGATTTTTAAATCCATTTGCAAAGCAGTAATGCCATTTTTAGTACCAGCCACTTTTAAATCCATATCTCCATAATGATCCTCGGGCCCTTGAATATCAGTGAGAATTTTGTAATTTCCTTGTTCATCACTCATTAAACCCATCGCAATACCAGCAACATGTTCTTTTATCGGCACTCCAGCAGCCATTAATGCCAAAGAAGAAGCACAAGTAGCGGCCATGGAAGTGGAGCCATTAGAAGAAACAATTTCTGAAACTACTCTAATAGTGTAAGGAAATTCTTCTTTAGAGGGAATCATCGGTAATAAAGCTTTTTCACCTAAAGCGCCGTGACCAATTTCTCTTCTTCCTGGGCCTCTTAAAGGAGCAACTTCACCTGAAGAATAGCCAGGAAAATTATAATGATGCATAAATCTTTTTTCACCAGAAAATTCCATTCCTTGTAAGGTTAAAACATCCGCGGGAGAACCCAATGTTACCACTGATAAAGCATGGGTAATGCCTCGCATAAACAAGGCTGAGCCATGCGTCCGAGGCAGAATATCAATCATTGCTTCCAAGGGTCGAATTTCATTTAACTTTCTTCCGTCTGGTCTCTTATCATATTTTAAAACATTTTGGTGAACCAATTGATCAATTTCATCATTAAATAAATACTCTACATCGGTTAATTGTTCTTCAGAATAATTTTTTTCTTTTAAATAATCGGTTAAATTTTGTTTCAATAAGGCCAAATTAATGTCTTTTTCTTTTTTATCTTGAGAAAAAACAATTGGCTCTAATTTATCTGATAAATATGTTTTAACGTCCTGCCGCAATTGTTCATTAATGGTTTTTAATAAAATATTAATCTTGGGTTTGCCAATTTCTTGAATGATTTTTCTCTGTTGGTCGTTTAAGGAAGTAATTTCTTTTTGAGCAATTACTAAAGCTTGATTAACAATATCCTCAGGTACTTCCTGGGCGCCGCCTTCTAACATATTAATTTGATCATCAGGGCCAGAAACAATTATATCTAAAGCTAGATCTGTGCGCTCGGCATAAGTAGGATTAATCAAAAAACCTTTTTCTTTTGACCAACCAATTCTCACTGCTGAGACAGGCCCTTGCCAAGGAATATCTGAGGCTCCTAAAGCCATTGAAGTGGCAATAATGCTTAAAATATCAGGGTCATTTTCTTCATCAATTGATAAACAAGTTGTTACTACCTGAACATCGCGGCGCATTAAAGGCGAGAATAAAGGCCTAATGGTACGATCAATTAATCTAGCTAAAAGAATAGCTATTTCTGATGGTCGTGATTCGCGGCGCACAAAACGACTGCCATATATTTTACCAGCAGCATAATATTTCTCTTCGTAATCAACTAATAAGGGGAAAAAATCTAAATCAGGACGGTCAGAATTACCCATTACCACGTTAGTCAAAACAACCGTCTCTTTAAGTTTAGCTAACACAGAACCATTGGCTAATTCAGCTAAATTAGAAAATTCTAATTCAATCGGTTTGTTATTAACCAATAATTGAAAAGTCTTTTTTTGCATAACTTACTTTATTTTAATAATTTTGGGCAATTTACTTACTAAATTACGGTTGCCACCTTTTAACAAAAAATAATCTGGCTTCGAATCTAAATCAATAAAGTCATCAGCTATTTCTTTTAAAAAGGTGGAAGTAGTTCTTCCGAAGCCAATAATTTCTACTTGATTGCCTTGAGCTCTTAAATATTCAACTAAAGGAATAAAATCGCCATCACCACTAATTAAAACAACCACATCTACTTTAGAACTTAATCTTATGGCATCAATAGCTAAACCAACATCCCAATCTCCTTTTTTGGTACCATCAGGATAAACCTGCAAATCCTTAATCCTCGTCTCAATACCAGCTTTTTCCAAAGCGTCAAAAAAAGAAGCCTCACCAGGCTCATCAGCTTTGGCCACATAGCCAATTGCTCTAATTAAATTTCTTCCGCTAACTGCTTCTAAAAGTAAATTTTTGAAATTAACCCGGGCGCCGTAAAGATTTTTAGCCGAATGATATAGATTTTGAACATCGATTAAAACAATTACGCGTTGGTTTTTATGTCTTATTACCATAAATTACAATTTGAGAGTTTTTTGAATTTTATTATAACGGCGAATTGATTTTTCTTTTAGATAAGCCAATATCCTTCTTCTTTTAGAAACCATACCTAATAAACCGCGACGAGAATGAAAATCTTTAGGGTGTTTTTTTAAATGCTTTACCAATTCTTCAATTTCTTTAGTTAATAAAGCGATCTGAACTTCTGGCGAGCCAGTGTCCGATTTCTTGGTCGCAAATTTTTTAATTATTTTTTCTTTGGTCGATGATTTAAGCATAATTTTATCTTCTTTATTTTATCATAATTAATTCTTTGACGCAATAGAAAACCTCAGTCTGTTTAATCACCTAAACTGAGGTCATTGCGGAGGACATCCTTCGTCTTACGGCTTCGGAATACCTTACTTAATAAAACTCTAGCGAAGGCTAGCTTGCTATTCCGTAGCTGTGGAACAGCGAAGGATAGCGGAGGGTGTGGGATTCGAACCCACGGACCGCTTTTTAGGCGGTCACGGTTTAGCAAACCGTTGCTTTGGACCGCTCAGCCAACCCTCCTGAGATTAAAACAGTTTAACTAAAAAAAGCTAAATTTGCAACTAAGAAAATCGTTATCTTTCTTAAAAACCATTTTTCCCTTGACCCCCACGCCAGAACAAGTTTCAAGACGCCCTGGAACTAAAAGATTTATTAATTAATAAAGCAAAAGCTTTAATGAGAAGAGAATATTCCTTTTGATAATTCTGGGCGTCTTGTTTGAAAAATTATGAATTTTAACCTTAAAAGCTCAATCTTACTAGAAATAAGTTAATTCTTTAATATTCTAAGTAATGCTTTCCTGAGGTCATAATTTTTAAACTTGTTTGGTGTGGGGGTTGACAAAAAATATGAATATGCTAAAATAGGCAGTACAACTCCCAAATAGGGAGTTTTTTGTTAGCCTGATCAAATATCTTAAATTATGAATAAAATACTAAGAATTAAACCATCATTGTCAATTTTTTGGCTTAATTACGTCATCAAAATTAGCCTTTTAGCCATTATTATAGGAGGTGCCTTTTTTAGCCAGTTCTCTCGTATCTTGGTAGAAGGTTCTCTCGCTACAATTAATGGCAATAGCAATATTGCCTTTAATCCCGAAGAAAATTCTCCTTATTCTTTAAGCCAGGATTTTCTGGTAGGGCATAATCCACCAGTAACTAATGTTTGGACCAAAAAAGTTACTGTTACTGCCTATTCTTCGACTCCTGACCAAACAGATGATACGCCTTTTATTACTGCTTCTGGAAAAACAGTCAAAGACGGCATTGTTGCTTCTAATTTTTTGGCTTTTGGCACCAGAATTAGATTTCCAGAACTATATGGTGATAAAATTTTTATTGTTGAAGACAGAATGCATCAAAGATTCTCCTCAGACCACGTTGATATTTGGATGCCTACGAGAGAATTAGCTCAAAGTTTTGGAGTAATAGAAACAGTAATGGAAATTTTAGAATAAATTAAACAAATTAAAAATCCCGCTAAAGCGGGATTTTTTATTATATTAGATCATTATAGATTTGACGGGGCTTTTTCTAGCTTTACTTCTATTGTTTTTTCTTGCCCCTTATGCAGAATTTTTAATTTAACTATCTCCCCTACCTTTTTTTGATTAATAATACTGGCTAATGATTTATCAGTCGTTAATTTAATGCCATCAATCTCTAAAATAATATCATTTTCTTGAATTCCAGCTTTATCAGCAGGAGAGCCAGGAATAACTGCCAATTCATCAGGAGAGTTGCCCCTTACTACTAAAACGCCATAATTCACTGATAAATTATTTTTTGTCTTAACATTTTCATCAATAGCTAAATAACGAATCCCTAAATAAGGCCTAATAATTTCGCCATAAGTTTTTACGGATTCAATAATTGGTTTAACCATATTGATAGGTAAAGCAAAAGCAATATTCTCTGCTGCTGTTTCCATAGCAACATTCACCCCAACAACATCCCCATTTAAATCTAATAATGGTCCGCCCGAATTACCCGGATTAATAGCAGCATCAGTTTGAATAACTTTTTCTAGAGATTCCACTTTACCTTGAGAATCGCTAGCAGTAATCGTCCGAGAAAGACCAGAAATAACTCCTACAGACACGGAATTTCTAAATTCACCTAAGGCATTGCCAATCGCAATTACTGTTTGCCCTAATTTTAGTTCATCAGAGTCGCCCAAATCTAAATAAGTAAAATTATTGCCCTTTATTTTTAAAATAGCGATATCGAGAAAGGAATCTTTAGCAATTATCTGAGCATCATATTTTTTACCATCATTAGTTAAAACTGTATATTCAGCATCCTTGTCGTTAACTACATGCTTATTGGTAATAATCAAACCATCAGCAGAAATCAAAAAACCAGAACCGCCACCAATTTCTTTTTTCTCTGTGCCTTTTTGACGATATTGCGGAATTTCAAAATTAAATTCATTTCCAAAAAATTGACTCCAAAAATCATCTCCAAAAGGATTAAATTGCTGATAATATTTTTCAATAATAGGGACATTTTTACTAATAATAATGGACACGACTGCCGGGTTTGTTTTTTCTACGATATTAACAATTCGCGCTTCTTCAGGCAAAATTTCATAAGATGGTTTTTGAGAAGAAGCATTAAACTTAATGGAAGAATTATTAATTACAAAGTCAGCAACTTTAACAATTAAATTTTTATTAAACAAGAAAATGCCTCCTGCTATTAATACACAAAACAAAATGGTTAGCAAAGAAACACAAACGCTTATTAATAAAGAAGTTTTATGTTGTTTTATAAAATTAACTATGGGTTTCATAATTTTATCAAATTTTATTAATAATTTTGGTGCCCAGGGTGGGACTCGAACCCACAAGCCCCGAAGAGCCAAGGATTTTAAGTCCTTTGCGTATACCGATTCCGCCACCTGGGCAAACAATAACAGAAATATCTTACTAAAATTTTCGAATTTTTCAAGAGGCCCGGGTGGGATTTGCACCCACGAATAACGGTTTTGCAGACCGCAGCGTTAGCTACTTCGCCACCGAGCCTAAATTATTGAATTAATTGTATTAGATTTTTTGAAAAAACTCAAGATAATCACCCTGAGAAATTTTAATGTTACTATCAATCAGCAGGCCGCATTCTTCATTTAATTCCACGCTATCAACATCCCTACGATTTTTCTGAAGATTAATAATCTTCCCCTCTCCAATTAATTGGTCTTTTCTAAAAATACGCAATCGAACCTTATTTTGCACTCTCCCTTCAATCACTCTACCACCGATTAATTGTTTACCTTTTATTGGATTGAAAATTGCTAAAACTTCTAATCTTCCAATAATTTCTTCGGTTGGCTTATTAATAAATTGATCTTTCACCGTTGCAATGATTTTATCTTTGAGTTCGTAGATAATATCACCACTAACTAAATTCAAATAGGGATTGCTGAGAAAGATGTTAGCTATTTCTGCTTTTTGCTTCACACGAAAAGTAATAATTAAAGTAGGTTCTTTGGGAACAATTTTTAAATCACTTTCTGACAAATCACCAACATCATTAATTAAAATTCTAAATTTCCAGGATTGTTCTTGGCCTAATTGATCAAGAATTGGCTCGAGGGCTTCTGAAGAACTTAAAGTATCGGTTTTTATAATAGTAGGAATAGTAATTAAAGAATTTAAATCACCTAATTCTTTTTTGATTATTGTTTGAATCTTTTCTGTGCTATCAATTTCTGTTTCGTCACTATAAACCATAAATTTTTCTCCAATTGGTGGCATCTCTTCAAAACCAATAACTCTTACCGGAGAAGAAAAAGTAGCTTGCTCTATGGGTTGGCCTTGAAAATCTTCTAAAATTTTTACCTTGCCTTTTGCTTGGCCAGCTATAATTTTATCTTGAAGTTTTAAAGTACCGTTAGTAATAATTAAAGTAGCAGTGATGCCGCGGCGATTATCTAAATGCGATTCAATTACCGTTCCTGAGGCAGGTAATTGAGGGTTGCCAGTTAATTCCTCTATTTCGCTAGTTAATAAAATTAAATCTAAAAGATCGTCAATTCCTTCGCCGGTTCTTGCTGAAACCTGAACCACAGAAATATCGCCACCCCATCCTTCTAAATACACTCCTAATTCAGTAAGATCTTTCTTTACTTTATCAGGATTAGCTCCTTCTTTATCTATCTTTGTTAAAACAACAATAAAAGGAATCTGGGCTTGTTTAATACATTCTAATGATTCTTTGGTTTGAGGCTTGATACCTTCATCAGCCGCAATAATTAATAAGGCAATATCAGCTACTTTGGCTCCCCGAGAACGAATCTTACTAAAAGCCTCATGGCCAGGTGTATCAAGAAAAGTGATTCTTTTACCCTTGACTTCTATTTCATAAGCGCCAATATGCTGAGTGATTCCTCCAGTTTCTTTTTCAGCCACTTTGGTTTTTCTAATATAATCCAAAAGGCTGGTTTTTCCATGATCCACATGACCTAAAACCACCACAATGGGTGGTCGAGAAATCAAATTATTTTTCTTTTGTTGAATATCCTGTTCCATAATTCCAGATTCTAAATTCTAATACAGGCGGAGGGGACAGGATTCGAACCTGCAAGCCCTTACGGGCACCAGTTTTCAAGACTGGCGCATTGCCATTCTGCCACCCCTCCTTAATACAACTTAGGAACAAAAACTTATAATATAAAATTATAAAAATTACAAAATACTTTTGTATATAAAGCTTAAATATTTTATACCAAAAATCACTAAAACGCAACTTTAAAACCGCCCATGAGAGCGGTTTTAAAATAAAATATTGTATTCAAAAATATTAATTTAGAAAGGTTTACTAGCACAATTAGAATCAGAATAACAAGTCACTGATTGACAACCGCAAATATTACAAACTGCACTGCAGAGTTTGTTATTACTACAATAGGTTACTACTTCTTTATTACCGCATTCTTTAAGACTATTCCTTATCCCTTCTGAGAATGTTTCTTTATATAATTTCTGACAATTACTATCATTAATACATTGAATACCGCGGCATTCACAATCATTACAATAACCATAACAAACTTTCTCGCCACTGCAATATGTTATTGGCTTATCTACGCCACAAGTTCCGCTTATTTTAGTTGATTTAGCTTGATTATTAATGTACCAATAAATAGCACTTCCTCCAATTATTAAAATTACGAAGAGAATGAGAAAAATAATAATTTTTTTCATAGTATTTATTTAATTAAAATTTTATTGAAAAGCCGCTGAGCATCTTCCGTTTATACAATTAGGAGTACTGCGGGGACAACTACCACAAGAACCACCACAACCATCATCGCCGCATTCTTTATCGTCGCAATTAGGGGTACATGAAGCCACAGGTTTACAACACTTTAGCGGTGGTTCGCACCCAATAGCATTGATTTCACTATCTGGTTGGCAATTATTACTACAACCATAACCTTGAGAAGCATGCTGAATACAATAATCTTGGCCACATAAACTACCTAATCCGGTACAACCACCTTCATCAGCATGGGGGCAATCCGTAGTTTCTTTGCTTACGCAGATACCATTTGCACATGCTAAATACCAACAGGTAGTCTGCGTATTGTGACAATTTGAAATATCGTATTTACAACTAGTGCACTTAACCGTACCGCTATTGAATCCGTAATCGGCACAAGTTTTATTAACTGAACCGTCGCAATCTTCACCTGCTTCTACTTTTCCATTTCCGCAAATAGCAGAACTCTTATTTTCTTTTTTGCAAGAAGAGGAACAACCATCACCACTAATAGTATTATTATCATCACATTCTTCGCCTTGCTCTAAAATTCCATTGCCACAAACAGGAGTAACATTTTCAATTTGGCAAGTACCAGAGCATCCATCGCCACTAATAGTATTACCATCATCACATCCTTCGCCTGATTCTAAAATTCCATTACCGCAAGCAGCATTTGTACTTTTAGGAGCGCAACAAATATAACCACTTATACTACATTTCTTATCAAGTACTTGATAATAGTTGGGACCACAAATATCATTTGGATATTGAGAATTGGGATAAGGTTTAACACAAGTATGATCGCACATATTAAGTTGATTTACTGGTATTTCTTCTGTTTTATAATTACAGCAGACATTCGTACTATCAGGACAACCATATAAATTATTAATTAAACCCTTACATTCAGAAGAAGGTACACAATAATTGAGATCGCAAATTCCCGAATAAGTACCATATTTCACTCGACAAGGGTTAATAAGATCTACATCACAGCCATCATCATTTTCTCCTGGTGCCGCTGGCTCACATTTCCAATCCCTATTATATCTTGGTTGTCCTCCACAGTATCCACTAAGAGTAGTAACTGCCACACATTTAGTTGCTGTTTTAGGTTTACAGCAAACCACTTGATATTCTGCATTGCACATCGCCCCTGGTAATTGAGTACCAGGTTGACAATTTTCGCGAATTCCTGAATAAGGCGCAATACAAGCATAACCTTGTTTGGCAAAATCCGAACATTTAGTAGGGTGGGTAAGACAACAAAAATACATCTTTCCTCCAATAGGGCAAGGGCCAGCAACTTCAGTGCTGCCACAATTTTCTGCAAACTGACAAGAATAACTATTTCCTACTCCCATAGCTTGACCATAAGCAGCACAAGACTCTGGAGTAAAGGTAGTTATAGTACCACCAGAGCTACCTCCACTGGTACCTCCGCCTCCAGTTCCAGTGCTAGTACCACCTCCAGTGCCAGTACCACCTCCAGTGCCAGTTCCAGTGCCAGTTCCAGTGCCAGTTCCAGTGCTAGTTGTACCTCCAGAAGTAACGCTTTGTTTCCAACTTACATATTGAGAGTAATTAGTTTTTAACCAATCAGAAACTGTGGTATTTTTAGAGGCGAATAGATTTTGTAAATAGGACCAATTAGAACTTTGGTAAAGCAGAATGTAGCGTTTAGTCCATTCGGAGCATAGTAATGTTTTAATCTCAGAAGTAATAACAGCGGGTTTCTCAAAAGAATAATGGTTAGAACATTTACCTTGCTCCACGCAATATTCCTGGAAAAGACCTAAACAAGTATTTAAAGAATAACTATCAGGACAATTTTCTACTCTAACTAAAAAAGCCTTTAATAAAAGGGCTTCTTGTCTTAAATTTAAGGGCGAAGTTAAAGAAACATTAGCTGGAGTAAATCCTTCTTCAAAAGGACAAGATGGAGAAGGTGGTGGATTTATCGAAGCTGTTAATGTTGAAGGGTTTGCTGTTAAAAAAGAGAAAGCAGTAACAAGTAAAAGGACACTACCCACCATTAAAGCAGGGAAAAGCAAAAGTGAGTTTTTATTCATAAATTTATTAATTAAAGTACATTTATATTATACTTTAATTACAATTATCCAGTCAAGAGAATAATCTGTTGTCAAGCATAAAAAATTGCGGTAAGATAAAAGATAATATTAAAGCCCTCGTAGCTCAATTGGATAGAGTGTGTGGCTTCGAACCACAAGGTTGCAGGTTCGAGTCCTGCCGAGGGCACTTAAAAATTAAAATTAATGCCTCCGTAGCTCAACTGGCAGAGCAGTGGCCTCTTAAGCCATTGGTTGCGCGTTCGAATCGCGCCGGAGGCACCCCCTCACTTGAAAAAGATTGGCTATCGCCAAGATTCTATTGAGTAATTTAATAAGGTAATCTGTTTATTATTCCTCAGTAGAAAAAATATTTATTATTTATGAAATAAATTTATCTTTTTCAAGTGAGGGGGGGGTACAAAAAACAAAAATGAAAATTCCCAAAGAGATTTTAGAAATTATTGATAAGCTTCAAAAAGCTAATTTTGAGGCTTATTTAGTTGGTGGTTGCGTCAGAGATTTATTATTAAAAAAACAACCTAAGGATTGGGATATTACTACAAATGCCAGGCCAGAAGAAATTCAAAAAATGTTTCCTGAAAGTGTTTATGAAAATGAATTCGCTACTGTTTTGGTGAAAACTAATTCAAAATTATCAGCATTAAAAACCATAGAAATTACAACTTTTCGTCAAGAAGGAAAATATACTGATAAACGCCATCCGGATACTATTAAATTTGCTCAAACATTAGAAGAAGATTTGTCGCGCCGAGATTTTACTATCAATGCCATGGCAATGGAAGTAGGAATTAGGAATCAGGAATCAAAAGTCAAAGAAAAAAATACTTCCATAATTCATGATTCTAAATTCATAATTCCAAGAATTATTGATCCTTTTAACGGGCAAGAGGATTTAAAAGAGAAATTTATTAGAGCAGTGGGTAATCCTCAAGAACGTTTTCAAGAAGACGCTTTGCGTTTAATGAGAGCCATTCGTTTTGCTTGCGAATTAAATTTTCAAATCGCAACAGAGACTTTTAAAGCTATTCAAAAAAATGCCCCTCTTTTAAAATTTATTGCCCAAGAAAGAATTCGAGACGAATTTACAAAAATTATTGAAACCCCTCGAGCAAGCCAAGGAATTCTTTTATTACAACAAACAAATTTGCTTTCGCAATTTATTCCGGAATTAGAAAAAACTATTGGCGTTACTCAAAACAAACATCATCTTTATACTGTTTTCGAACACTTGTGGCGTTCTTTAGAATATGCTAGTCAAAAAAATTATAGTTTAGAAGTAAGATTAGCTAGCTTATTTCATGATTTAGGTAAACCTAAAACTAAAGAAGGCGAAGGCACCAATGCTACTTTTTATAATCATGAAATTGTTAGCACCCAAATGACGCGTCAAATTTTGACCCGTTTAAAATTTCCTACGGAAAAAATAAACAAAATCACTCTTTTGGTGCGCTATCATGGTTTTGTTTATGACCCAGAAATTACTACTGATGCTGCGATTAGAAGATTGTTAGTGAAAGTTGGTAGCCAAAATATTCAAGAATTGGCTCAATTACGAGAAGCAGATCGCATTGGTTCTGGCTGCCCTAAAGCTTTACCCTTTCGCTTGCGTCATTTTTTGTTCAAAGTAGAAAAAATCATTAAACAATTAGAAGGAAAGGAGCCGTCATTAAAAATGTTAAAAATTAATGGCAATGATATAATGAAAATAACCAAATTAAAACCAGGACCGAAAATAGGATTTCTTTTAAATATTCTTTTAGAAGAAGTTCTGGATGACCCTCAAAAAAATAAAAAAGATTATTTGAAGAAAAGAACGCAGGAATTAAACCATTTATCAGAGAAAGAACTCCAGCAAATGGACAAAAAAGCTAAAATTAAATATCAAAATTTACTGGCTAATGAAGAAAATAAAATAAAAAGAAAATACAAAGTATAAACGGGCCGTAGCGCAGTGGTAGCGCGCATCGTTCGGGACGATGAAGTCGTGGGTTCAAATCCCACCGGCCCGACCTTTCTTACATGATTAAAGAACAATTAGAAAATTTAATAAAAAATGCTTTAAAAGAAGCAACTCAAGAGAAACACTGGGCAATCCCCAAAGATTTTGATATCCCAATAACAATTTCCCCTCATAAAAATTTTGGCGATTATAGTTCTACCCTACCTTTAATCTTGAGCAAAATAGCAAAAGACTCGCCAATGAATATTGCCCAACTATTATTAACTAAAATCACAAAAGATAAATATCAGTTTGTAGAGAAAATAGAAATTGCCTCTCCTGGTTATCTGAATTTTTTTCTTCAAAAAAATGCTTTTCCACAAGAAATATTAGTGTTAAAAAATATAGTTTCTTCTTTAAAAACTTTTCACCCTCGACCAATTATTGTGGAATATTCTTCACCCAATATTGCCAAGCCCATGCATATTGGCCATTTACGTTCCACTATTATCGGAGAAACATTAGCAAAACTATATGAAACCCTTGGTTATCATGTTATTCGCTGGAACTATTTAGGTGATTGGGGCACCCAATTTGGCAAGTTAATTGTGGCTTATAAATTGTGGGGTAAACAACAAGAAATTCAGAAAAATCCCATCGATAATCTTTTAAAGCTTTATCAAAAATTCCACCAAGAATTAAAGCAAAAGCCGGAATTGGAAAAATTAGCTCAAGAGGAATTTAAAAAATTAGAAGCAGGAGACAAAACAAACAAACGATTATGGCTTTGGTTTAAAAAAGAGTCTCTGAAAGAATTTCTAAAAATTTATAATTTATTAGGAATAAAATTTGATATTCTAAAAGGAGAATCTGATTTTGAACCAGATTTATTACCTTTAATCGAAGAGTTAAAAAAGAAAAAATTGATTCAAGAAAGTCAAGGCGCTTTAATTTTGCCTTTAGATGAATTTAATTTACCTCCTGCTTTAATTCAAAAAACAGATAAAGCTTCCTTATATTTTACTCGCGATTTAGCGAATTTAATCTATCGTATTAAAAAGTACCATCCAGAAAAAATTCTTTATGTCGTTGGTAATGAGCAATCATTATATTTCAAACAACTGTTTAGCGCTGCCCAAATATTAAACCTCGATCCTCTAACTCAATTAGAGCATATTAAATTCGGTTTAATTTTAGATGCTCATAATAAAAAATTCTCTACCCGGGAAGGAGAATTAATCACCCTCAAAGAAGTGATTGATACAGGGCTAAAAAATTCTTTAGCCATTATCCGAGACAAACATCCCCAGTGGCCGTTAAAAAAACAAAAACAATTAGCTCAAATTATCGCTTTGGGAGCTCTAAAATTTAATGATTTAAAAAGTTTTCGCACCCAAAATATTATCTTTGATTGGCAACAAATGCTCAGTTTCAAAGGTAATTCAAGTGTTTATTTGCAATATACATATGCTCGCATTAATAAGATCATTAGTCGGGCTAAGATTATTCAGAAGCCAAAAATAGAATTATTGAATAAAGAGTTAGAAAAAAATATCATCCAAAACTTATTGGAATTCAAAGACATTGTTCAAAAAAGTGCGCATGATTACGCTCCTCATTTATTAGCTAATTATTTATTATCTTTAGCTGATTTGCTTAATAATTATTATGAGGAAGTACCAGTTTTGAAAGAATTAAATATTAATCGCCGCGCTGCTCAAATTGTTTTCTTAAAAACAGCAGCAACCATCTTAAAACAGGGCATGGAAATTTTAGGAATTACTCCTTTAAAAGAAATTTAAAATATCGTTTTGCTTTTTTCCCTAAAAAGAGGTAAAATAGAAAAAAGATCATGAAATGATCTTTTTTTGTTAGATTAAAGCGGGCGTAGTATAGCGGCAGTATGTGACCCTTCCAAGGTCAAGGCGTGGGTTCGATTCCCATCGCCCGCTCTTAACTCAATATCATTATGATTAAAAAACGTCGCGTTTTCTCTGGCACTAGACCAACTGGTCATTTGCATTTAGGAAACTATTTTGGTGCCATCAAAGGCTATCTAAAATTGCAAGATGAAAAAAATCTTGATTGCATTTATGCCATTGTTGATCTTCACGGAGTTACTTCACCCTACAATCCTAAAACTTACCCTAAAGAAGTAACTGATTTAGTGTTGGATTATTTAGCCTGTGGCCTCGACCCTAAAAAATCCCACTTAATTATTCAATCGCATCTGCCGCAACATTTAGAATTGGCTTATTATCTATCGACTATTTATCCTGTCTCTCGTTTAGAACAACTACCTACTTATAAAGAAAAAAAATTAGAACAACCAAAATATATTAACTTGGGTCTTTTATACTACCCCATTCTCATGGCAGCTGATATTCTAATCTATAAGGCTGAATTAGTACCAGTGGGAAAAGACCAATTACCTCATTTAGAATTAACTCGAGAAGTAGCCCGAATGTTTAATAATTATTTTGGCAAAACTTTTCCCGAGCCTCAGGCTTTCTTAACTAGTGGCTCTTATGTTCCTTCTCTAACCGGAGAAGGTAAAATGTCAAAAACCAATGAAAATAGTTATATTAGCTTAATTGACGATTTAGATACCATAAAAAAGAAATTAGCCAAGGTCCCCACTGATCTTGGTCATGGCAATAAAGTACCGCAACAAGGAGGAATTAACGCTCTCTTAACTTTAGTGGAACTTTTTATGGGTAAATTAAAAAGAGAGCAATACGAAAAACAATACTTAACTACTGGCATTAAATACCAACCACTGAAAAATGAATTGGCGCAGTATATTTATAATTATTTAAAACCAATACAAGCAAAAAGAGCTTATTATCAAAAGCACCCTCAACTTATTAAAGAAATCATAGAAAATGGAGAGAGATATGCGCTGGGCATTGTTCAAAAAACATTACTGGAAGTTAAGCGCAAAATGGGATTTCGTTAATCTTCAATTTTATGAATGGAGAAATAGAAGAAATTATTCAAGTAGAAAATTTAAGAAAAAAATACGGAGCCATCAAAGCAGTTGATGGCATATCCTTTACTGTAAAGCGAGGAGAAATTTTTGGTTTTTTGGGCCCTAATGGTGCCGGTAAAACAACTACGATCAATATTTTGTGCACTTTAAATCAACCTAGTTCCGGTGTGGTTTATATTAACAACTATAATGTTGTCGCTCATCCCGATAAAGTTCGCAGCTTTATTGGTTTAGTTTTTCAAGATGTTACCCTGGATGACCATTTAACTGCCGAAGAAAATCTTTATCTTCATGCTATGCTTTATGGAATTTCACGAAAAGATTTCACTCAAAGGAAAATTGAAGTTTTAAAAATATGTGAATTATGGGATTGGCGTAAACACAAAGTGCATGATTTTTCAGGAGGCATGAAAAGAAGATTAGAAATTGCTCGTTCTTTAATTGCTCAACCGAAAATTTTATTTTTAGACGAGCCAACCATTGGTTTGGATCCGCAAACCAGAAAAAAAGTATGGGATTATATTTTTAATATCCGTAAGAAAAAAGATATTACTATTTTCTTAACTACTCAATATTTAAATGAAGCTGAAAGTTGCGATCGAGTGGCCATTATTGACCACGGAAAAATCATTGCTTCTGATACTCCAGAAAATCTTAAAAAAATGGTTGGAGGCGACATTATTACTATTAAAACCGAGGATAATGATTCAGCCGAAGAAGAATTCCATCAAAAATTTCCTCAATATAATATTAAAAAGATAGGTAAAGAATTAAAAATAGAAATTGATAAAGGTAATGAATTTTTACCTGTATTAGTGGAAAATTTAAATGCTAAAATAATTTCTATGGAATTAAGAAGGCCAACTTTAGAAGATGTCTTTTTAGAATTAACCGGTAGACAAATCCGTGAAAATGACAATGGTCATATCGAAACCGAATCACCTCTTTTTGATTTATCTAGTCTTTTTACTTTATTTAATCCTTCTCATAATCATGATAAAAAAACCAAATCTCAATAAACTTTCAGGAATTTTTATTCTTTGGTATCGAGAAATTCTCATGTATGTTCGCAATCGAATTAAATTTTTCTCTTCTATTTTTTTGCCGATATTATTTTTAATCTTCTTTGGCACAGGATTAAAAACTATCTTCCCTTTAGTAACCCTACCGTATGATTTTGCCGAATTTTTCTTCCCTGGCATTTTGGGTTTAAGTGTTACCACCATGGCCCTTAGCTCTACGATGTCTATTGTTTGGGACCGGGAATTTGGTTTTTTAAAAGAAATTCTCGTTTCGCCAGTGCCTCGCTCTCATATTGCTTTGGGTAAAATATTAGGCGCAGCAACTACTGGCCTAATTGAGGGTTTTCTTCTTTTGCTTGCTGCGCCTTATTTAGGCATTAATTTTTCTCTCAAATTATTTCTCGGTGGACTAGCGATAATCTTTCTTATTGCTTATGGTATGGCTTCTTTAGGCATTTGCTTAACAGCTCGTATGAAAAGAACAGAAAGTTTCTCTTTCATCTTGCAGTTAATTATCGCGCCGATGGTATTTCTTTCTGGCGCTTTCTTTCCTATTAATAATTCACCAGCATGGATGGTTAATTTATCTAAGTACAACCCTTTAACTTACGGCATTAATAGTTTACGCTGGGTTGTTCTTTCTCAAACATTAAAACCAACAATTATCAGTCAATTAACTACTAATAACTTTATTACTTCTTTGGGAATACTTATTTCTTTCGATATCTTGATTACTGTTTTGGCTATCCAATTATTCAGAAAAATGTGTTAAAATAGTTATATGATTATTCAATGGCTAGGACACTCCTATTTTAAAATTGAAACTAAAGGAAAAATTATTGCCCTGGATCCCTTTTCCGAAAAAATGCTCGGCATTAAACCGAGTCGTTTTAAAGCAGATATTTTATTAATTACCCACGAACACGAAGACCATAATAATAAAAGTGCTATTTTAGGCGAACCTTTTGTGTTAGAAGGTCCGGGAGAAATTGAAAAAGAAGAAATTATTATTGATGGTTTGCCTAGCTATCATGATAATCGTTCTGGCCACGATCGCGGGTTTAATACTATTTATAAAATACAATCCGAAGATTTAACTGTTTGCCATTTAGGTGATTTGGGAGAGAAAATGCTTAAAGAAGAAACTTTAGAGAAATTATCTGACATTGACATCTTACTTATTCCTGTAGGAGGAATTTATACCATCGATGCTGAGGAAGCTGTCGGTATTATTAATCAAATTGAGCCTAAAATTGTTATCCCCATGCATTATCGTTTAAATAATATAAAATTAAAACTAGATCCCCTTGATAAGTTTCTTAAAGCTTTTGGTAAAAAAGCAGAAAAATTAGACAAATTAGTAATTCGTAAAACTCAACTTCCTCAAGAAACTAAATTAATTATTCTTAAACCGAGCATCTAATAATTTTATGCCTGAGATTAATAAGGAAGAATTCAAAAAAAATATTGAGCCTCGAGAAATTACCGAAGAATTACGGGAATCTTATTTAGATTATGCAATGTCCGTGATTATTGCTCGCGCTTTGCCTGATGCTCGCGATGGTTTAAAACCAGTGCAAAGAAGAATCCTCTATGCCATGAACGAATTAGGTTTAACGGCTAATAGTAAAACGAGAAAATCAGCGACGGTTGTCGGAGAAACGTTGGGTAAATTCCATCCCCATGGCGATATTGCTGTTTATGATGCCTTAGTCAGAATGGCTCAGGATTTTTCTTTAAGATATCCCTTGATTCAAGGTCAAGGTAATTTTGGTTCTATCGATGGCGACCCTCCGGGTGCCATGCGTTATACTGAATGTCGTTTAACTAATATTGCTCAAGAAATGCTTGAGGATTTAGACAAAGAAACTGTTGATTTTATGCCTAACTATGATGGTACCAGACAAGAACCAAAATATTTACCAGCAAAATTGCCACAATTGATTTTAAATGGCGCCATGGGTATTGCCGTGGGTATGGCCACTAATATTCCACCCCATAATTTAACTGAAATTGCTAATGCCATTAATTTTTTAATTGATAAACCAGATGCCTCCACTGAAGAACTAATGAACTTTATTAAGGGGCCTGATTTCCCTACGGGTGGTATTATTTACGGCAAAGAAAGTATTTTAGAAGCTTATGCGACAGGCAAAGGTTCTATTATTTGTCGCGCTAAAACAGAAATCATTGATGACAATAAGCATAAAAAAATTATTGTTACTGAAATTCCCTATCAAGTGAATAAAGCTGATTTAATTACTAAAATTGCTGCCTTGGTAGAAGAAAATAAAATTGAAGGGATTAAAGATTTAAGGGATGAATCTGATAAAGAAGGATTACGTATTGCTATTGATCTCCATCAAAATGCTCTACCGAATCGTATTCTAAACCTGCTCTTTAAATATACTGAGATGGAAAAGGCTTTTCATGTGAATATTCTAGCTTTAGTCGAAAATGGATTACAGCCTAAAGTTTTATCCTTAAAAAATATCCTGGAAGAATATTTAGAACATCGTAAAGAAGTTATCAAAAGACGCACCGAATATTTACTCAAAAAGGCTAAAGAGAGAATCCATATTCTTGAAGGATTAGCTCAAGCCCTAAATCATATTGATGAAATTATTAAATTGATTAAATCTTCGGAAAATCGAGATAACGCCCAGCAAAAATTAATGGCCAAATATAAATTTAGTGAAATCCAAGCTAATGCCATTCTAGAAATGAAATTATCAAATTTGGCAAAATTAGAGAAACAAAAAGTCGAAGACGAACTTAAAGAAAAACAAAAATTAGCTAGCGAATACGAAATAATTCTCAAGCAACCAAAAAGAATTTTAAAAATAATTAAAGATGAGATTAATTATTTAAAAGAGAAATACGGTGATGAACGTAAAACTAAAATTGAACCCTATTTGCCTGGTGAAATCAAAGATGAAGAACTTATTCCCGCCAAAGATATCCTCATTACCCTCTCACAAACTGGCTATATTAAAAGAATGTCTCCGGAAACGCTTAAGGCCCAGAAAAGAGGCGGCAAGGGAGTTATTGGCTATGAAACGAAAAACGAGGAAGATGCTATTAGCCATCTTTTAGCTGCTGACAATCGTGATAAAATTCTGTTCTTTACCAATAAAGGGTATCTTTTCCAAATTCCGGCTTTTGAAATTGCTGAAGGATCACGCACTAGTAGGGGTAAATTGATTCAAAATTATTTGAATTTGAGAGAGCAGGAAAAAGTAATTGTTTTACTTAATTTGCCACCTCATCTCAAAGAAACTAATTATCGTTTTTTAATTTTAGCTACCCAGCAAGGATTAATTAAAAAAACAGCCCTGAAAGAATATGACAACATTCGCAAGGGTGGCATTGTGGCTATCAAACTGACTAATAATGATAATGTCATTGGCGCAACTTTTTCGACGGGTAATGATGAAATTCTTTTGATTTCTGAACAAGGACAAGCTATCCGTTTTTCGGAAAAAGAAATTAGAGCCTTGGGTCGTACAGCCAGTGGCGTTAAGGGGATTAAATTAAAAAACAATGATCGCGTAGTTAGTTTAATTAATATCACCCCAGAAATTATTAAAGTTAATCCTCAAGTTTTAGTGATGAGCGAAAAAGGATTTGGCAAAAGAACAAAACTGAATGAGTATCGTCAACAAAAAAGAGGGGGCAGTGGCATTAAAACTGCTAAAATTACCAACAAAACTGGACTTATTATTAAAGCTGCTTTAACTCAAAATGAAGAAACCCTTATTGCGATTTCCCAAAAAGCACAAATCATTAAAGCGCAGTTAAAGAGTGTTCCTATTTTGAGACGTACCACTCAAGGAGTGCGAATTATGAAATTAACTGATGATGATAAAATTGCCGGTTTTTCTTTAATTTAATAAATTGCTATAATATATTTAATTATGGCGCCCTTTCTTAATCCTCCAGATATTACGAATTTATTACCTCTCAAAGAAGGCATGGTTATTGCTGATTTTGGTTGCGGCAATGGATATTTTTCTTTGGAAATGGCAAAAAGATTAAAACCTTCAGGGAAAATTATTGCTTTAGATATCTGGAAACCTTCGTTAGAAGCATTATCTTTTCGAGCTAAACTTGAGGGTTTAAATAATATTATTGAAACTAAATGGGCTAATTTAGAGCAAGAGGAAGGTAGCGGTTTGCCTGATAATTCTTGTGATTTAGTTTTTATTGCTAATATCCTTTTTGAAATTGACAAAAAAGAAATAATTATTGCTGAAGCAAAAAGAATTTTAAAACCAGAAGGGTTATTGGTTTTGATTGAATGGGAGCCAGAAAAATTACCTAATAGAAATTTTCTTTTCCCACTTAATAAACAAGATGCTTTGGAGTTGTTAGAAAAATATGGTTTTACAGTAGAACGAGAGCTAGCTTTAGGAATTACTCATTATGGCTTTTTAATGAAACTAATAAAAAATTAAAAATATGTCTTCACGTCAAAAAATAATTCTCTTTTCGGTTTTAGGCTTCATTATTCTTTTCTTCATTTTAAGCACTATTCTTAAAAGGCCATCGCGCCAAGTAATTACTTTAGAAATTTGGGGCGTTAATGATAGCCCCCAAGTTTTCGATAGCATTATCAATTCTTATCGACAACAATATAAAAACATCCAAATTAAATACACGCAAAAAGAAGCCGGCAGTTATGAAAATGAATTATTAGCAGCTTTTGCTAAAAACCAAGGTCCGGATATCTTTATTATTCCTGGTTCTTGGTTACCGCGTTACCAGGATAAAATAGCAGCTTTAGATTTAACTAAAGATAAAGATTATAATCTGCGTTCAATCCAAGAAACTTATCCTCAAATTGTTCAAAATGAATTAATTGATAATAATTCCCTCTTAGGTATTCCTTTATCCATTGACACTTTAGCTTTATATTACAATAAGGATATTTTTGATTATTATAAAATTCCTTTGCCACCTGATAATTGGTATGAAATTTTAAAATTAGTTCCCAAACTCAGAAAAACTAATGCCACGGGCCAAATAACGCGAGCGGCTATTGCTTTAGGAACCTACGATAACATCACGTGGGGTAATGATATTTTATCAGAAATTATGATGCAATTGGGATGTAAAATGGTTAATAAAAATGAGAAGGAAGTGCTTTTTGATGAGCCAATACCTACTACTTCTGTACTCTATGGCGAAGAAGCCTTAAATGAATACTCCCAATTTGCTCAAATAAAATCTCCTTATTACACCTGGGGCAATAGTTTTCCTAACTCTATTATTGCTTTTTCTCAAGGAAAAACAGTAATGATGATTGGTTATAGTCAAGCAAGGCAAATAATTAAATCTTACGCTCCTGATTTAAGATATGGTGTCACTGTTTTCCCTTTTATTTCCGGAGAAATTCCTCAAGTAAATTTTGGTAAAACAATGAATGCCGTTATCTTTAATCGTTCTTCTCATCAACAGCAAGCTTGGCAATTTCTTAAATTTTTAGCCAGTAAAGGGATTGCTCAATATTATTTTGCTCAAACCAAAAATCCTCCTGCTAGATTAGATCTAGTCACTCAAGCCATGAACGATCCCCAAGTTGGTATTTTTGCTAGTCAAATTTTAACCAGCCGCAGTTGGTATCAATTTGATAATCATCAAATTGATAATATTTTTAGTAAAATGGTGAATGATGTAATTCTTGGTAATATAAAAGCCAAAGAAGCTGCTATTAATGCAGCCAAAAGTATTGAATTAAATTGGTATCAACAAACAAAAAATCAATGAAAAAATTAATTGTAATTTTTTTCTTGTTCATTTTCTTGCTTCCGTTCACAACTGGGGCGAAAGGATTAGTATCTTGTGGTGGCCCTGATGAAGATCCCTGTACTACCTGTGATTTATTAGTTTTATTTGAAAATGTTTTGCATTATGCCTTAACTCTGGCTTTTACGATTGTCGTGATCTTTGCTATTGTTGGTGGCTTTCGTTGGATTTTTTCTGGCGGCAATGAAGCTAATATTCAAGCTGGTCAAAAAGGTTTGGCTAGTGCCTTAATTGGCTTAGCGATTATTCTTTGCTCGTGGTTAATTGTAAATACTGTTTTTTGGCTAGTGGCTCAGATTGGTGGTTCTGATTATACTGGCACTTGGTGGCAATTAAAATGTGAAGAAAAAAAGATAAGTTATAGTAATGGTGGTAACAATATTGATGGTGGTAACTATAATGGTGGTGGTAACTATAATGGTGGAGGTAACTACAATGGTGGTTCTTCAGAAAATTGGTGCGGTGATATGACGGGTTATGCTTGTGTAGAAAAAATGGAAGGTTGGTTAAATTGGAATCCTAATTGTGATGCTGCCACAGTGGTTCTAACTGATCCCAATATTACACATTGCCCCGAGGGTACTATTTGCTGTGTTCCAGCAGATCCTTCAAAGATTATAGCAGAACCTAAAAATCCAGAACCCCCAAACCAGGGCGGACCGTGTGAAGGCGGACAACTCATGGTTTATTGTGAAAATTATACTGTGTGTAGAACGGTTAAAAACTGTAACACCAAACAATTCGAAACTTACTGTGCCACGGGTAATAACCATTTATGTCCACCTTGCCCCAATGAATGCGATCCTAGCGACCCAAATGCATGTAAATAACTTAGTATAATAAATTTTTAATATTGAGCCTAATAATAAAATAAAAATCTATGAAACAAAAAATATTTATCTTGGTTTTAATATTTCTCATTAGTTTAACTGCAATAACTTTTGCTGAAGATAAAACCACTGAAATAACCATCCCTAATCCTTTAGGCGAAACGTCTGATATTTATACCTTAATTGAAAAAATTACTAATTTCTTAATTGGAGTCGCTATTGTTGTCACTCCTATTATTATTGTTTATGCTGGATTTTTGTATATTACTGCTGGCGGCAATGAAGAAAAAGTGAAAACCGCGCAAAAGGTATTGATTTGGGCAATTATTGGTTTTGCCATTGTTTTAATTGCCCGAGCAGTCCCGGCTTTAATCAAAGAATTTTTAGGAATTAATAAGAATACCAGTAATTCTGAGACATGCGCTAATAGCGGTGGCAATTGTTGTAGTGAATCGGAGTGCTCTGACCAAATTCTTGGCCCATGTGATAATGGTTTAGTTTGCTGCGGAGGTCAATGTATTTCCCCATAAATTATTAATGTTAATATTATGAAACAAATTATTTTCTTGATCTTTATTTTTCTCTTTATTTCTTTTCCTGTGACTTGGGCAGCGCCTCCAGCAACTATGCCTAAAATTCCCGATACGAGTAATATTAGTATTTGGACTATTTTAGAAAATGCCTTAAATTGGTTTTTTGGCATTGCTTTGACTATAGCTGTCATTATGCTTATTTATGCTGGTTTTACTTATATTACTGCCGGTGGAAATGAAGATAAAATTAGAATTGCTTCCAAAACTATTATTTTTGCTTTAATTGGTGTGGCTATCGCTTTATTAGCTCGAGGTATCCCGACGTTTGTTCAAAATTTTCTTCAAGGAAAAACTACCAGCACCTCTTCTTATAATTATAATGAAGCAAATCAAAATATCGTCGATGTCATTGTCGAGCAAGCACAAGAAAATATACCTAATTTGAGTAAAATTTGCGATTGCACTAGCGGTTCTCCGTCTTTAGAAGATTGGTGCGATTCTTTATCTATAACTTGTAGAGAATTATGCTGCGGCGCTGGTGGAGGTGGCGGAACTAAATATTTTAATTTTGTTTAAAATAACTAAAATAATTTGACTTTTTACTGATTAAATCTATATAATTAATAAAGAGTCAATAAGGTCGATAGCTTAAAATAAAATTATCATTATGAAAAAACTAATTTTAACTATTTCATTAATTACGCTTCTTTCTGGAGCACTATTAGCCTTAGCCCAACCGCCGGAAGCGCCTTGGATTGAAATCGATCCTTGGGGAACAAATGGTGTTATTAAAACTATTACCAATTGGTTTTTTGGTATCGTGCTTTTAATTGCTGTAATTATGCTGATTGCTGCTGGTTTTACTTATGTAACTTCTGCTGGCAATGAAGAAAAAGTAAAGAGTGCATTAAATATGCTCATTTATGCTTTAATTGGCGTTGGCATTGCTTTATTAGCTCGAGGATTGGTGTACTTGATCTGTGTCTTATTTGGTAAGGGGGCGCAATGCAAATTCTTCTAAAAATACTTTCTCTAACTTAAAACTCTCTCTTATTTAAGAGAGAGTTTTTTATTATAATCTATACTGTCAAAGTTAACGTGCCGATGGAAGGACTCGAACCTTCAAGCCTTGCGGCACGAGGTCCTAAACCTCGCGTGTTTACCAATTTCACCACATCGGCCCCTCTCTTATTTTTCTTCAATTTGCAGAGTTTTCTTTTTGGTCTTTTCTAATTTAGGCAAAACTATTGTGAGGAGGCCGTTTTTAATGGTGGCTTTGGCTTTATCAGCATCTACTTCTTGCGGTAAAACTAAAGAGCGAGAAAAAGCTCCCCAAAAACATTCGTCGTAATAAAATTTATCAATCTGACCACTTTCTTCTCTTTGCCTTTCGCCCCGAATAGTAATCATATCATTAGTGATAGAAATATCTAAGTCATCAGCTTTCATTCCGCCAATAACTGCTTGGAGCACTAAACTATCTTTAGTTTCGTATAAATCAATAGCTAATTCCCCTTCTTCAACTGAGGAGGGCCAAGAAGCATTATTATTAATTTTTAAAGATTTCTTTTTTTCTGCCATATAATTTAATATTTTATTGGTTTTTTAATTGTCTTTAAGGAATCGAATGCCCAAAGAAGAAAAATTGCTGTTAAAAATAATCCCAAACTAACGAAAAATACGGCTGGGCCGCCAAATTTAATAATAGCAATATTAAAGACAGCGTGCAAGAGAATGCCTAAAATTAATCCTTCGTAGAGAAAATAATTTTTTTTGAGCATTAATTTTAGGGCCCAGAAATAACCAATTATTCCGCTGGAAAGGGCGTGTAGCAAATTAGCTCCTACGAATCTTAAACTCATTGTTTGTAGTACTGATAATAGTAAATTGCCTTCATTGATTTCTTGACTGGCAGCTAAAATATTTTCTACCAAACCAAAACCCAAAGCTAGGATAATTAAATAAATCATTACATCAATCGCTTCATCGAAATACTTGTTTTTCTTTAAAACCAAGGAGGCGCTAAAAAATTTAGTTAATTCTTCAATAATAGCAATGCCACTATACACAGTAATAACGCTTGATAATGAAAGGTTGGTATTCAAATCAATTTTTAAAACTTTCATTAATAATCCTTCGCCATACCAAACAAGCGGAGTAATTAAAATACCGACACCAAATAAAATCAAAAGCCATTTTAATGGTTCGGGCTTTTTAATATCTTGCCATAAGAAAAACATCAACCATAAAGCAATAGGCACGACACCTAAAATACTGCTAATAGTAAAAACTATGGCCATAAACTAATCATTAAAAGTTTTTCCTTCTTAGAGTGATATTTATTAAATTGTTGCCAAATTGCTTCAGTAATAAAGGGCATAAAAGGATGAAGCATTTTTAAACAATCGGATAAAATCGTTAATAAAATATATTGCGCTGCCTTTTCATTGTTCTTTTCCCTGATTCTTATTTTCATTTCTTCAATAATTTTATCAGCAAAAGTGTGCCAAAAATAATGGTAAAGCGTCTCTCCGGCTAAAGAAAAACGATAATTATCTAAATAGCGAGTAATTTTTTCCTTAATTTTTTCAAAATCATCTAAAAGTTTTTTATCAGAAGAAGTTAATTTTGGTTTTTTGCCATTAAATCCTTCTAAACTCATTAAAACAAAACGACTAGCATTCCAAATTTTATTACTAAAATTGCGATAACCTCTTATTTTTTCTTCAGAAATAATAATATCTTGTCCAGGGCTATTACCAATAACTAAAGCCATTCTCAAAGCGTCAGCCCCATAAAGATCAGTGACTGCCAAGGGATCAATAGCATTGCCTTTTGATTTAGACATTTTTTGCCTATCTTTATCACGTACTAAACCATGCAAATACACAATCTTAAAAGGTACTTGCTGCAAACGATAAAGACCTAACATAATCATCCGCGCTACCCAAAAGAAAAGAATATCCCAACCAGTTTCCATCACGCTTGTGGGATAATAATTTTTTAAATCAGTCGTTTTATTCGCCATTAAAGTAGCAAAAGGCCACTGTCCTGAAGAAAACCAGGTATCTAAAACATCAGGGTCCTGCATAAGTTTAGTGCTGCCGCAATAAGGACATTTTAAAGGAGTTCTTTTGGTTGCCACAATAATGCCCTTTTTACTTTTACAAATTTCATTTTTCTGTTCCTGGCAATACCAAACAGGGATCCTAATTCCCCAATAAATTTGTCGCGAAATATTCCAATCCTTTAAATTTTCCATCCAGTAATAAAATACTTTTTCAAAATTACTAGGAATAATTTTAATCTTTTTAGTTTTAATCGCTTCAATAGCTAATTCTTTTAAAGATTTGTTGCGTTTACCAAATTTTTTATTCACATCAATAAACCATTGGTCCATGATCATCGGTTCAATAATAGTGCCGCATTTATAACAATGACCAACTTCATGAGTATAATCTTCTTCTTTTATAAGGGCTTTATTATTTTTTAAAATCTCGATAGATTGAAGACGAGCCTCATTTACTTTTAAACCATTTAAGGGTCCGGATAATTTATTAAATCGGCCGTCGAAGTTTAATGTTTGGCGAATTTCTAAATTATGGTCTTTCCCAATTTCAAAATCAGTAGCATCATGGGCCGGAGTAATTTTTAAGGCGCCGGTGCCAAAATCTATTTCTACTCGCGGATCAGCAATAATTGGTATTTCTCTTTTAGTAATAGGCTCTATTACTAATTCGCCAATAAGAGATTTGTATCTTTCATCTTGGGGGTTAACTGCAATAGCCACATCGCCAGGAATAGTCTCCGGCCTCGTCGTAGCTACAGTAATAGATTTCTGGGGATTATTCCGAAAACAATATTGGACATAATATAATTTCGCTTTTTCTTCTTGATATTTTACTTCTAATTCTGAAAAAGCGGTTTGATGTTTAGGGCAATAATTAACAATTCTTTGGCCGCGATATAATAAACCATCCTTCCATAAAGAGGCAAAAGTTTCATAAACTACTTTAATAATTTTCTTATCTAAGGTAAATTTTTCTCGCGACCAGTCACAAGAAGCGCCTAATTTTTTTAATTGTTCCTTAACGATTTTTTTATTTTTCTGAGTATATTCCCAAACCAAACGATAAAATTCATCTCGAGTAAAAGAAAAGCGACTTTTCCCTTCTTGAGCTAATTTTTTTTCAAACACTACCTGTGTTTCAAAACCCGCATGATCGGTACCCGGTAACCATAAAGCTTTATCTCCTTTCATGCGATGATATCTTATTAATAAATCTTCCAAAGTCACAAAAACAGCATGTCCAATATGTAAAGGATCATTCGCATTAGGCGGCGGCATAATAATAGTAAAAGGAGGCCCTTTGGTTTGAAGTTTATCCGGATTAAAAAAACCAGATTTTTCCCAAAGGTGATAAATTTTCTTTTCTGTTTTTTGGTGTTCGTAAGTTTTAGATAGATTTTTTCTCATATCACAAACGCCAATTGGCATCAGCATTAATTTTTTCCCAGTTTAAATTTTTATAGTTTAATTTTTTATTGCTGATATTGAAAAATGCTTCCAAACAAATCATCATCGCATTATCTGTTGTATATTGTAGCAAAGGAAAATAAAAATTAAAAGGATTTTTTTGTTGTGCGATTGTTTCTTGCATCTTTAATCTTAATTTCTGATTAGCAGTCACGCCACCGCCAAGAATAATAGATTTCACTTTAAAGTCATTAGCTGCTTGTAAAGTCTTATGAACTAAAACATCAGTAATAGATTCTTCTAATTCAAAGGCAAATTGGGACATTAATCTTTTTCTTTCTTTTTTATTTGTTTTTTGCCAAGCATATAACAGTGCTGTTTTTAAGCCGGAAAAGGAAAAATCGTAATTTTTGGAATCAATCATGGGGCGAGGAAGTTTTTGTATTCTGTATTCTGTATTCTGTATTCTGTATTTTTCTGCCTCTTTGGCAATCGCTGGTCCACCAGGATATCCCAGGCCTAAAATTCTTGCTCCTTTATCAAAGCATTCGCCAGCAGCGTCATCAAGGGTTTCGCCAATTATCTGATAATGACCAATGTTTTTAACATAAATTAATTGAGTGTGCCCTCCAGAAACAATTAGGGCTATTGCTGGAAAAATTTTCTGAAGTTCTTGAAAAGGCAATAAAGAAATTTTATTTTTTTCTGGCAAGAAAACACTCAATAAATGACCCTCTAAATGATTCACTCCAATAATTGGTTTGCGCCAACTCCAGGCTAAAGTTTTAGCAAAATTAACTCCGGTCAATAAAGCAGGCATTAAACCAGGGCCGCTCGTAACGGCAATTAAATCTATTTTTTGTTTAATTTTTTTAACATCAAAAGAATCTTGAACAACTTTGCGAAAAACTAAAGGCAAATTTTTAGTATGCTCTCTTGAAGCTAACATAGGCACGACGCCACCATAAGGGGCATGAATTTTGATTTGGCTAGATACAACGCTCGCTATTGGTTTAATAAAAAAATAGGCCTTTTCTTTTTTGGCCTCTAATATCGCAATTGAAGTTTCATCACACGATGTTTCAATTCCCAAAATTATCATAATAAATAGTAGTTCCCTCACTTGGAAAGCACAAGATTTCATCTTTTTAGGTAAAGTCCAGTGCTTTCCAAGCGAAAGGTGGCGTCAATGGGATTTGAAACCATGTTACGGGATTGAAGGCCCCGTGTCCTAACCAGGCTAGACGATGACGCCAATAAAAACTAACTGTAATATAGCAGAAAAATGAGATTATCTCAAGATATTTTTCTCTCAAGCCTTTTATCCCGCACCTTTGATATTAATACAAGAGAGGTAATTCAAAGGCGCGGGATTTACTGGTTAATTAATACAGTCTTCACAGCTACTCTTTTATAAGCTACGCCTACAGGCCAGCAACTTTGTAAAATTAAAATCGGCTGCTCTTCAGGAGGGAAAACTGTCTCCGTAGTTTCGTTACCTTTAGGAAAGGGTAAGAAAATTTTTGTTTCTTGAACCTCAAAAACTAATGGTTTTTGATCCCAATAAATATAAATCTTATCACCAGCTTCTAATTGTGATAGCAAAGAAAAAACTGATTTATAACGACCGGGCTGCCAGGGATATTGCGAAGAATGGCCAATAATAATGGAATATCCTTGACCTGGAATGGCCGTACCCGGATATAAAACAACCCCTTCTTTTAATTTTTTATAAATTAATTTTAAATCAATAGTATTAACAACCCAGATGGGTGCCTTAATATTGAATTTTGGCAAAACAATTAAATTGGTATTTTGTAATTCTGAAGGAGGGGTGGGTAAAGAAGTAGTGGTTTTAGTAGTAGTAGTATTGGGGCTGCCTTGAGAAAGTGTTGTGGTGGCACTTTCTGAAAAAATGTTTAAATTAGGAGGCTCGAAAATTTTGGTTTTAGCTAAATTAAAAAAATGACTAATTTTATAAGTTGCAATAGCCCCAAAAGCCGTGCCATCAAAAATAAAAAAAATCACAGCAAAAAGAATTAAAAAAATTCTCAAAAATAACTTTAGATCACGCCAGAAAAGTTTTCTTGAAATCATGAAAAGATATTACGAAATCATTAATTGCCCAATGAATTTCTCTAAATGAAAAATCCAAAAAGCAGCACCAATAAAAATAACAATAGCGCTCCTTAAAACAATTTCCGAATAGCCAAAGGGAATAGCTCGTTGCTGTTTTATAATGCCCAAAATAACAATTGAGCCCATAGCAATCAAACTCAAGGCAATAATCACATTCGTGGTATTAATTTTAGTACGAGTATCAGAGCCTAAATTAGCTGCAATGGGAGTTTCTAAAGTAGTCGGAGGAATAGTAGCCGGAGGAATAGTAGTCGGAGGAATAGTAGTTATGGTGATAATAGTAGTAGAAGTAGTAGCTTTTTCTTCTTCACCTAAGATTTCTTGATTTTTAGACGCTGGTTTACTAGTAGTTGTTGCTTGTTTGGTAGTAGGCACTGACGGGATAGCAGGAGTTGCAGCTTTTGCTACTTGAGGACTACCAAATAATTGAACAACAATGGGTTTATTAGCTATTCCTTGGCTATTAGCATTAGCTGGTAAAATAGCAATTCCGATTTCTTGATAATGCTGGTTTAAAATATTATCTCGATGGCTGGGTGAATTAAGCCAAGCTCTCACTACTTCTTCGCTATCCAAAAAATTCATGGCTAAATTCTCTCCGGCATAATAATAATTATAACCCGCTTTCTGAAACCAGTACCAGGGCGAAACGCCAGTGGGGCTAAAGTGAGCAAAATAATTATTAATAGTCATATCCTGCGCTTTTTGCTGAGCTGCCAAATCTAATAAAGTATTCTCCTTTAGAGGAGTTAAACCATATTGTTGTCTTACCTCGTTAGTTAAAGCAATAATTTTTTGAGCATTTAATTCGGCAAATAACTTTGATTGTTGAATCAAAATCAATTCAAAACTAAAGAAAACTTTTGATAATAAAAATAGTAAAATAAATAGAGTAATCGCTCGATCATTTAAAATTCGAGGCTGGAAATTATTTTCTTTACTGGGCCATAATAAATTTTTGATAAAAGTCTTTATTTTCATACTTATTTAATAATATACTTAATTCCTTACTTTTTCCATAATCTTCCTATATTATAGCATATTTTAAAATATTTGACAAGATACCATTTTTGTGATAAAGTTAAAGCAAGATCAAAATCTGGTAGAAAGATGCTACTAGTATTGACATTTTATTATAATTATGCTATAATTACTTTGTTCTACAAAAATAAAAATATGAACAAAAATATGAAAAAATCTCTTCAATTAAGCGTTTTAGCCATTATCTTTGTGGCTGGCTTTTCTTTCGTCAATACCCTTCCTGCTCGTGCTTTAACCATTGCTGATTATGGTAATATTCCTAGTGCCTGTCCTGCCAAAAGTCCCAATAATTACAATAATTGTGGAGTATTTATTAATAATATCAATGTTAATGGGTTTAATGATAATGATACCAGCGAAAGCGTCCGCTATTTACCGATCGAAGGCAATTATATTACTCCTAATAAAACCATTACTATTCAATGGAATTATTACATTACCTCTTTTAACCCTCCTCTTGATTATTTTTTAGTTAAATATGGTTGCGGTGATACTACTAGTTTATATAATGATGATTATATTATTGCTAATAATATTCCATTAAATAAACAAACCAATGCGCAATCAATCCAATGGTCAATTCCTGCCTCAGTAGCTAATTATCAGTACTGCAAAATCTGGGTTTATGCTAAATCCAATACGCGAGTTGATGCTTATTCTACTCCTACGGTAGGTGTATCTAATACTCGCGCTTTTACTATTCCATCTCCAAGCCAATGCGTAATTACTAATTTCTCTGCTAGTAATACTAATGTTAATTCCGGAGATTCTACTACCTTGAATTGGAATACTTCCGATTGTAATTATTGCAGTGCTTCAGCTTCTCCTAGTAATTCCTATTGGAATGGCAGTCAAGCTACTTATGGCTCTAAAACAATTTACAATTTAACCAATACTACTTACTTTTCTTTAACTTGTAGTGGTACTAATAATTCTGATACAAAAAATTTAACTGTAACAGTGCAACCACCTATTACTCGCTATACTTGTAACTCTAATTATCAATGTGTAGTTGCTTCTAATGGAGAATATACCTCATTAACCAGTTGTCAAAACAATTGTGTGGCTCCAGTTAGATACAACTGCAATACTAATACCTGGACTTGTTCACAAGCTACTAATGGTACTTATGGCACCTATAGCGAATGTACTAGTGCTTGCCAACCACCTATTACTCGCTATACTTGTAACTCTAATTATCAATGTGTAGTTGCTTCTAATGGAGAATATACCTCATTAACCAGTTGTCAAAACAATTGTGTGACTCCAAGCCAATGCGTGATTACTAATTTTATTTCCAATGATTATAGTATTACTAATGGCGATAATATTATTCTAACTTGGAATACTACAAATTGTAATTATTGTACTGCTTCTACTAATCCCAGTAATTCTTACTGGACTGGTAGCCAAGCTACTTATGGTTCTAGAACAATTTACAATTTGCAAAATCCTTCCACTTTTACTTTAACTTGTTCCAATAATACAACCAGTGATACTGAGACTTTCAATGTTAGCCTCCAATCAGTTACTCCTACTTTATCTTTCTGGGCTGATAAATATTCTTTAACTCAAGGAGAAAGCACTTATCTTCGTTGGACTTCTAATAATACTAATTATTGTGTGGCTTCTAATGGTTGGAGTGGTACGAAATCAATTACTGGTTATGAGAATACTACTCCTAATACCCAAACCACCTATACTTTAACTTGTTATGGTAATAGCGGCCAGGTTAGTCAAACAGTTACTATTTATGTAGCTGCACCAACAACTTCCATGAGTTTTACTAAATTAGGCAGAAATCTTTCTTTTGGTGATCGTTCCTATTCTAAAAATATTAGAGTAGCTCAAGGCGATGTTATTGAATTTTACTTAACAATTACTGCTGGTAGCGCTAATGATCTTTATAATGTAGTTATAACTGATCCCTTGCCTTCAGTTTTTAGTTATCGAGCTGGAACTACTAAAATTGATGGTGTAGTTCAAGCTGATACTATTACCACTACTGGATTATCTTTAGGTACTATTAACCGCGGTGCTTCTAAAACTATTACTTTCCAAGCTATAAGTAATAACCCCGGTACCTATTTAACCTATACTAATACTGCTCAAGCAACTGCTTCTAATATAACTACAGTTAGTGATAGCGCTACTATTACTTACGGTTTAGTAGCTGGCGCGGCTACTGTGGCTACTGGTGCTGAGGATTCCTTAATCATTTCTCTTATCTTAAGTATTGGTTTAGCTTTCTTACTTTGGTATTACTTAAAATTCAATCCTCAGGGCCGTTTAGCTTTAGCCCGCTTAGAAAATAAAATCAGAGAATATCGCTTAGAATATTTACGTCATCGCATGAAAAGATAAAAAATTCTTGAAAAATAAAAAATGCCCGGAGATCATCTCCGGGCATTTTTTGATAGGGTGACTAGAGGGATTCGAACCCTCACTGACAGTTCCACAGACTGCCGTGCTAACCATTACACCATAGCCACCATCAGAATAAATTTTTAATTTTTAATTTTAAATTATTGAATATCTGCGCCTAAATTAATTAATCTTTGTTTTAAATTCTCGTATCCTCTTTCAATAATTTCAATACCAGTTAATTCTGATTTGCCTTCGGCAATTAAAGCAGCAATAAGGTAAGAAAATCCTGCTCTTAAATCAGGTACTTCTATTTTCGCTCCTTTTAAGGGCGTGGGGCCAACAATAATCGCACTATGTAGAAAATCTTTATGGCTAAAGCGACAAGGCTTACTACCTAAACATTCTTTAAACAAATAAATCTTAGCTCCCATTTTATTCAAGGCGTCAGTATAGCCAAAGCGATTCTCATAAACAGTTTCGTGAATAATAGAAACTCCTTCAGCTTGAGTTAAAACAATCGTAAATGGTTGCTGCCAATCAGTCATAAAACCAGGATGCACATCTGTTTCCAAAGCTACTCCCTGGAATCTATTGCTGTCGAAAAATCTTATTCCTTCATCCAAAACTTCAAAATGCCCTCCAATTTTCTGCACCCAATTTAAAAAAGTAACTAAATATTTTTGTTCAGCTCCTTTAATTAAAACATCTCCCCGATTAGCCAGAGCTAAACAAGCAAAAGAAACAGCTTCATTACGATCATTCATAATACGGTAATGAGCACCGTGTAATTTCTGTACTCCTTCTACTACCCAAGTACGATTAACATCTTGGTAAATAATAGCACCCATGGCTTGTAAATATCTCACTAAATCTTCAATTTCTGGTTCAATGGCTGCATTTTGAATGACAGTAGTTCCTTTGGCTAAACAAGCACCTAATAAAATATTTTCTGTTGTTCCTACACTGGGATAATCTAATGTAATAGTTGCTCCTTGTAAACCTTTGGTAGAAACTGTGTAATTATGATCATGATATTCAATTTCTGCCCCTAATTTAGTATATGCATCAATGTGAAAATTTACTGGCCGTGAGCCAATTTTACAACCACCTAAAACAGGTACTTCGGCTTGCCCAAATTTATGAAGCAAGGGACCAAAAAATAAAATAGGTACTCGGTTTTTACCGCTATCTTCTAAAGGAACAATATAGTTTTTTAAAGTAGTGGGATCAATTTCCAAAGTATTCTGATCTAACCATTTGAAAGTCGCTCCTAATGATTTAATGATATCTAAAGTGACTTCTACATCTCCAATTTGAGGAATATTCTCTAAAACTGACTTCGAATCAGCCAAAAGAGAAGCAATCATAATCTTGGTCGCTGCATTTTTAGCCCCAGCGAGAGAAATTTCTCCTTTTAACTTCTTGCCGCCAATAATTTTATATGATTTAGCCATAAATTAAGGCAGTTTTATTATATGCTATTTAATCTTTTCTTTCAAGATGTTTTCTGCTATAATTTTTCAAATCCCCTCATAGCTCAATGGATAGAGCGCGGGCCTTCTAAGCCTGAAATCGAGGTTCGACTCCTCGTGAGGGGACCCCCTCACTTGGAAAAGATTGGCTATCGCCAAACTTCTATTAAGTGATTTATATAAGATAATCTGTCCATTGTTCCCTAATAGAAAAAACTATTTATATTTATAGAATAAATTTATCTTTTCCAAGTGAGGGGGCACCACCGGGCTGTGGCGCAGTGGCTAGCGCGTCTGCTTTGGGAGCAGAAGGCCGTGGGTTCAAGTCCCACCAGCCCGACTGAATTTAAAACCCAGCCTTAGGGCTGGGTTTTTGTTTCAATAATTTTTTATTTGTTTTTATTTTTTGGTAATTTTCTTTAAAGCAGAAATAAAAGCTGCTTCTTTTAAGTTTACTTTATATTCTTGGCTAATATCTAAAATTTCCTTTAAGGCAGTTTTTAATTGTTCTTCTAATTTCTGATTAACTTCTTCTTCTGTCCATTTTTCATTCTTTCTATTTTGCAACCATTCAAAATAAGAAACAATTACGCCACCGCCATTGGCTAAAATATCAGGCGCAGAAATAATTCCTTTTTCTTCCAAAATTGGATAAGTCTCTTCGGTAATTGGACCATTAGCCATTTCAATAATAAGTTTGGCTTTGATATTTGAAGCATTATCCTTAGTAATTACATTTTCTAAAGCAGCTGGCACTAAAATATCAACCGGCAATTCTAATAATTCTTCGTTAGTAATAACTTTACCATCAGAGTAATCACTAACTTTACCAGTTTCTTCTTTAATTTTTATTACCTCATCAGGATTTAAGCCATTTTCATTATAAATTCCACCCTTTGAATCAGATAAAGCCACTATCTTAAAGCCTTTTTCAAATGCTATTTTTGCAAAATAAGAACCAACATTCCCTAATCCTTGAATGGCAATAGTTTTATAATCTTTATTTAAAGCTTTTAATAAATTTCCCATGACAATAACTCCACCTCTACCAGTAGCCTCAGTTCTGCCTAAACTACCACCAAATTCAACTGGTTTACCAGTAAAAGTAGCGGGTGATTTTTTACCAATTGTTTTTTCATATTCATCTAACATCCACATCATAATTCTACCATCAGTATTAACATCAGGTGCTGGCACGTCAACGTCTTCTCCAATAAAAGGAGCAATCGCTTTAGCATAAGCTCTTGATAATCTTTCTAATTCTTCTTCGGATAATTCTTTTGGATTAACAATTACTCCGCCTTTTCCTCCTCCTAAAGGTAAACTATTAGCGGCACATTTTAAAGTCATTAAAGTAGAGAGAGCGATCACTTCCTCCCGTGAAACATTTTGATGGAATCTAATACCTCCTTTATAAGGGCCTAAAACATTATTATGCTGAGAACGATAGCCAACAAAAGTTTTTATTACGCCGTTATCCATTTTTACCGGCACCTTAATTTCAATTACTCTATCCGGCTGAATAAGAAAATCAATTTCCTCTTGAAAAAGATTTAATTTTCGCCCAGTTTTTTCAATTAATTCCTGAGCAGTTTTTAACATTTCGTTTTGATTGTCCATAAATTGAGTGATTAATTATTTATTATCATCGCAAACAATTTTAATAGCCTTACCAGTAATTAAAGCCTCTGCTATTTTTTTATAAGCCGAAGTTAAATCCCTTTAAAAGGTAGGTTGCGAGACTTTCATTTTTTTAGCGGCTTCTTTCTGCTCTAAATCTAAAAGATTTTTTAATCTTAAAGCCTCGGCTTCTTCTAGGGTTAATTCTATCACATCTAAATACCTCATTGGTATTCCCTGAGGTTTAAAATAAAAAGCATTTAGGCGACACCTTATCCTACGATGCATTCTTGGTCTCGGCATATATTGTATGTATTAATTTATTATTATATTAAAAGACCTCTTTGTTGAAAAGAGATCTTTTAATTTTTATTTTTGGTCCTTTAGTTCCTTGTCTAAAGCTGCTTTCTCTTCTTTTAAAGCTTTTAATTCTTCTTCTAATGTGTGAATCTCATCTTCTAAAGCAGCAGCTTCATTTTTAGGAGAAGCAAAGCGACGATAACCATAACCTCTTCCACAAGGACCTAAGCCACGACCAGTTCTTGGCCCTAAACCCATAGGGCCGGTTCCATCAAATCTTGGCATAGTAGTAATTTTAAATTATTTATTTTAATCTTTCCGACCTTTATGAATATATATTCATAATACTCCTCTTATTTTTATTTTCAAGTTTTTTAATTTAAAACTGCGGTTTTTTACCGCGGTTTTAAATTAAAAAACAATTAGTGGGACTTAGCCAAACATCAATAATTCTGGCTTAAAGATCAAAAGCAAACCAATTAAAAGCATCAAAATGCCACCAATTAAATGAGACAAGCGAGAATATTTATTAGTAATACCCGTAACTCTTAAAGTAATCATCGCGCCAATAAAAACAATCAAATCATCAAGCATAAAGACAAAAATGTATAAAAGCATATAAAGATAATATTGCCATTTAGCTAAATTACTCAAGGCCAATAATTGGGTGAAAATCACCGGAAAACCAGCAGAACAAATTAATTCGATTAAATTTATAGAAGCAGCTAAAAGAATAATACCAATTAAAGCTAATAAGAAAGATCGGCGATGGACAATATCTTTCATTTTATCCATGGTCGTTTTCTTTTGTTTCGCATCAGTTACTTTACAAGCAGCTTCCTGATTAGTGAAATAATCTCTCAAATTATAAACACCGCTACCTAAAGCTACGATCCCAACCACTAACCTAATCCAAAAAATAAATCCTAAACAGAGGATTAAATTAAGCCAAGCATTCATAAAAAGAAAATAAACAGCAGATGAGGTAGCGATAAAAGTAGAGCCTAAAATCCACATTCTTTTGCGATCTTGCATTTTCAAAAGTAAGGTAATTAAGAAAATCAGCACCCACATCGCACAAGGATTAAAACCATCAAGTCCACCAATAATAATTGCTAAAGCCGGCAAGGAAAGATTTTTAGTTTCTATGTCTCCAATTAAAGGAATTTTGATTTTTTCTGGCAAAGGTTTATCTTTGGTAAATTGACCAAAAGTATTAAAGCGAGTTAAAACTTGACCAACTAAGTCAGGACATTCATTTTCTAAATAACAATTAATGGCATCGCGTATTGCTTTGCCGGATGTATCTTGATCGCGCCACCCAATTATTGTTTTTTCTCCGATTATTAATAATGGCAAACTGGGATTTTCAATATTCAGTTCTTCAACTGTTTGTTTTAAAATATCATTATTGTTATTTTTAGAAACATTCAAATAGGTAATATTTAAATTCGAATATTCTTCTTTAAGTTGATTTAAAAAAGTCTTTTCAGCAGAGCATAAGGGACAACCTTCGGCCCAAAAAAGGTAGGCTTTAATTTCTTTTTGAGAGATAGTAGTGGTAGTAGTGGTTGAAGGAGTTTCTTTTTTAGTAGTGGTGGTTAAATTTTTAAAAACAATTTCTCTAACCGAATCCTTACAAGAGCTATTTAGACATTTAATTATTAAATCTTCGATTTGTTTGCCGGTGGTAGTATCATCATAATAACCGATAATCGGCTGATCATTTATAATTGTTAAAGGAACGCCACTAATATCTATTTTTAGTTTTTTTCCTACCTCAATTAATAAATCTCTGTTTTTCTGGTTATACCAAACTTCAAAATCATAAATTTTTAACTGAGGATATTTTGATTTTAATGATTCAAGAAATGGCTTCTCGTGAGCACAATGAGGACAACCTTGACCCCAGAAAAAATACAAATTAACTTCTTTTTCTTGAGCTCTACTAGATGAATAAAAAGAGAAAAACGAAAGAATTAAAGTAATTACTAAAAATAAGCCCAAAATTTTGTTTTTATTAATCATACTTCTATTTTAATGTTTTTAAATATTGATAAGCTGATAAAGCTGCTAAAGCGCCCTGACCACAGGCAAGAATAATTTGTTTTTGATTAAAATTACCAACATCGCCAGCAGCAAAAATTCCTTTTACTGAGGTTACCATTGTTTTAGGATCAACGATGATTTCTTTTTTCTCATTTAATTCTACTAACCCTTCTAAAAATTCGGTATTTGATTTTGTTCCAATTTCAACAAAGCAGCCATTAATTAAAATTTCTTTTTCTTTATTTGTTTTTCTGTCTTTAAAAATAATTTTTTCTAATTCTTTCTCACCCTCAAAACTTAATACTTGAGCATTAGTAATAACTGTAATCGAGGGACTATTTAACACTTCTTCTTTCAAAATTTCATCACCAGTTAAATTTTCTAAATATTCTAAAAGATAAATTTTGGGACAAAATTTTTGTAATTCTAGAGCAGCTTCGGCGCCAGCATTACCACCGCCAATCACTGCCACAATTTTTCCTTCAAAAGCTTTTTCATCGCAAGTTAAACAATAAGATAAGCCGTGGCCAAGAAATTTTTTTTCGTTTTTTATCGCTAATTTTTTAGGTAAAGCACCAGTGGCAATAATTAATGTTCTTGCTAAATATTTATTTTCATTAGTAATAGTTTGAAAGTAATTATTATCTTTTACAATTTGTTTTACTTCTTCAAAATTTTTGATTTCAATTTCGTATTCTTTTAAATGATTTTTCAAATTTTCCATTAACTTTAGACCACTAATTTGTTTAAAACCAGGATAATTTTCTATTTTCCAAGATAAACCAACTTGGCCAGTAAAATCTTTGGTAATTAAAAGAGTTTTAATCTTTTTGCGCGCAGCATAAATACCAGCAGTAATTCCTGCTGGTCCAGCGCCAATAATAATTAGATCATATAAATCCATATTTCTTTAAAAGTTCATCAATTTTTTCTTTATTCCAACCCACAACTACTTCATTATTAATGACTAAAACTGGAATGTTCTTTTGATGAGAAATTTCTTCCATTTCTTTTCTTTTCTCTGGCTCTTCATATAAATCAATTTCTTCAAAATTAATCCCTTTTTGATTAAGATAATCTTTTACGGTATAGCAATAAGGACAATCTGGCGAAGAATAAATTTTAATTAAATTATTATTCATGTATTTATAATAAGTGTATCACAGGAACAAAATAATTAAAAATCAAACCACCAATAATACCTAAAATCCACATCATCAAAGCATAATTTAAAACCTTTTTCCAGCCAATAACTTTAGAAATGCCAAGCATGGAAGGCAAGCTTAAAGCTGGACCAGTTAGAAGAAAGGCTAAAGCTGGACCAGTGCCCATGCCTAAACCTAATAGTTCTCTAATAAAAGGAATCTCTACTAAGGTTGGGGTATACATCACTACCCCTAAAATAGAAGCTAAAGCAGTTTGCCATAATCCTGGTCCTAAATATTTGCCAATAACTTCAGTGGTCAAAAAGATCTTTATTATTCCAATAATAAAAATACCCAAAAGAACTAAAGGAAGAATTTTTTTAATAAAATCCCAAACATTTTTAAGCCAATCTATTAGATCTTTCTTTAAATTCAAAGGAATATGTTGGTATTCAACATTCAAAGAAGATAATTGGGCATTGTCTTCTTGGCCCCAAATTTTTTCTAAAATTAAACCAGTAATAATTGCAGCTGATAAAGCTAGAATAATTCTTCCTGCCACAAATTTCCAGTTTAATAGACTAAAAGTTAAAATAATCGCTGCTGGATTAATCGCTGGGGTGGCTAAAAGAAAAGTAATAGCTGGTCCTAAACCAGCGCCTCTTTTTTTAATGGCAGCAAATAAAGGAATAATCGAGCAAGAGCAAACTGAAAGTAAGGGTCCGCCGAAAGCAGCCATTAAATAAGCTTTAGCGCTTCTTTTGCCTAAATGTTTAATGATTAATTCTTTGGGAATAAAAGTTTGTACGGCGCCAGCAATTAAAAAAGCCATACCTAAACAAAACCAGGCTTTTTGTAAATAAGATAATAAAGTATAAAAGGGAATTAAATACCAAGGAGTGCCTGAGGTGATAGGAAACGGTTCTTTAGAATAAATGCCCATCTCAATTAAATGGGATTTTTTAAAAGCGCCATACCACTCATAACTCACTAAAATTCCTAAAATTAATACAATTAAAATAATACCGAAGGTTAATCTTCTCATATTTTTCAGTTTTTATTTGTTATTTTTTAATGATTCTTGAATTAATGCTTTTAACTCTTCTACGGAAGGAATCTTACCCATGAGTTTTATTTCATCATTAATTACTAAAGCTGGAGTAAAAGCAATACCCATTTCAATGATTTTATCAATATCATAAACATGCTCGATTGGAATATCTTTTAATCCTAATTCCTCCACGGCTTTTTTAGTTTGTGCCTCTAATAACTGGCAGTTAGGGCAACCAGAACCCAAAATTTTGATCGTCATAGTTTTAATTAGGTTAAATTTTTGTTTAAAATGTGGCAAAGAGAAGAAAGAATTTTAATATTTATGGAATAGAAATTCTTGCGACCATTTTTCTTTAAATTTATTATTCCAAAATCTTTTAAAACTTTTAAATGATAAGAAATTAAATTCTGAGGTAAATCTAATAACTGGCTTAGTTCGCAAACGCAATAAGATTTTTGACGAAGCAAATGAATAATTTTAAAACGCTCCTCATCGCTAATGATTTTCAAAAAATCTAAAAGTTGATGTTCATTTAAAGATAGTAAGTTTTTGTGTTTTTTCATTGAAATAATATATCAATTTACATTGATATATTAGATTATACTCTTATAAAAATAAAAGTCAAGAGATTGAAGAAAAGAATAAAATCAATTATACTTCTTATAAAACATGGGCTCATAGTATAATGGTAATACACCGCATTCGCATTGCGGAGATGCGAGTTCGATTCTCGCTGAGTCCACTCCCTTTATATTTATAAATTTAATCTATGAACAAACCATTAACTTGGTTAGAAATTAATAAGTCAGCCATTAATTACAATATCAGCCAATTTCGGAAATTAATTGGTCCTGATAAATTGCTTATGTCGGTAATTAAATCTAATGCCTATGGCCATGGTTTTTTCGAAGTGGCTCAAATTTGTGACAAAAACAAGGACGTTGATCGTATTTGCGTCGTGAGCTTAGAAGAAGCTTTAAAACTTATTGATTTTAAAATTAAAAAACCAATTTTTGTCTTAAGTTTTTACGAATTAGATAGGAACTTATTAAAAAAAGCTATCAAAAATAAAGTTATTTTTGCTCTTTACGATCTTCAACAAGCACAAATTCTTAATGATATTGCGAAACATTTAAATAAAACTGTCAAGATACATTTAGAAATTGACACTGGCGCTTCTCGAACCGGAATTATGCCCCAAGATACCCTATCGTTTATTGAAAAATTAAAACCTTATCAAAATCTTATTTTAGAAGGTATTTGGAGCCATTTTGCTTCTAGTGAGGATAATCCCCAATATACCTATTATCAATTAAAAAAATTTAAAAACCTGATAAAACAACTTGAAAGTCAGAAAATTCATATCCCCTTAAAGCATTTTGCTTGCACTGCTAGCAGTGTTCTTTATAAAGAGTCCCTTCTAAATGGCATCAGATTAGGAATTGGTCTGTATGGTTTATATGATAATGAAAAAATTGCCCAAAGAATTAATTTAAAACCAGCTCTATTTTGGTATACGACAATTCTTCAAATAAAAGATTTGCCGCCAAAAACAAAAATTGGTTATGGCGGTACATATACTACTAAAAAGAAAACTAATTTAGCAATTATTCCGGTTGGTTATTGGGATGGTTATGATCGACTCTTTTCTAATCGAGCTCAGGTAATTATCAAGGGCAAAAAATGCCCGATTCGAGGTAGAATCTGTATGAATTTATCAATGGTGGATATTACTAAAGTACCTAATGCTAAAGTTGGTGATAAAGTAATTTTAATCGGTAAAAGCAAAAATCAAATAATCAGTGCTAATGATTTAGCTTCTTGGGCTAACACTATAAATTACGAAATCGTCACTCGAATTAACCCTTGGCTTCCTAGAATTTTAACTTAAAATGTTTCACGTGAAACATTTTACAAGAGAAAAAAGTCATTTTTTCGCTTAACCATGAGCAAACTAAGCTTTGAAAGCCTGGTTTTCGCATGGTTAAGCGATTTTTTAGTGCAATTCTATAAAAATGTTTCACACTTTGTTTCACACAATGTTTGGTGTGAAACAAATCACTTAAAATTCTAAATAAACATCCTTATAATGGCGGAGATCTGGTTCTAAAGCATTATTTTGTATTTCTATGGCTAGAAAATCAAAACGCCACGGTTTATCTTCCAAATGATACTGGCTTAAAAAACTTAAGATTACTCTTTTGAGTTTTAGCATCTTTTCTGGTGTTAATTCTTCTTCTGGTAATAAACTTGCTGTGTTTAATCTATTTATTGTTTTTACTTCTAAGAAAACTGTTTCTTTACTTTGTCCATCAAAGGCAACAATATCAATTTCGCCCCACTTTTTTCGATAATTTCGAGAAATAATTTGGTAGTTATGAGCTTGAAGATACTTAATGCCGATTTCTTCTCCCCAACTACCTAATCTTAAATGATTCATTATCCTTCATTGACAAAATAATGTTATTATGATATAATTATCATATTCGAATCTTCTCTATAAATAATACCACAATTTGACCCCTCACTTGGAAAAGATAAATTTTATTTCATAAAATCAAATGAGTTTTAAAAGAAAATTTTATCTTCTAATATAATGGTTTCTCTATAGCTAATTTTGCGATAGCAAATCTTTTCCAAGTGAGGGGGTTGACTTTTAAAGCACATTTGCTATAATAAACAATTAGAAAGATCGCGTCCGCGATCTTTATTTAAAAAATATGATTGATTTAAAATTATTAAATCCTTTAATCCGTCAGATATCTGAAGACCGAGGATTACCAGAAGAAAAAATTTTAGAAGCAGTAGAAGCTGCTTTAGCTGCTGCTTATAAAAAAGAATACGGTAAAAAGGCGCAAATTGTTAAAGCAAAAATTAATCCCGAAACCGGAGAAACAAAATTCTGGCAAGTTAAAATTGTAGTTGACCCATCAGAAATTTTAAATCCCGAGGAAGAGGCAGAAGAGATTGCTGAAAATAACGAAAACAAAAAAATAAAATTCAATCCGGAAAAACATATTTTATTAGAAGAAGCTCTCAAGATCAATTCCAAAATTAAACCCGGTGAAGAAATAATTTATCCCTTAGAAGTAAAGGAGGATTTTAGCCGTATTGCCGCTCAAACAGCCAAACAAGTAATTTTGCAAAAATTACACGAATTAGAAAAAGAAACCATCATTTCAGAATTTAAAGATAAAGAAGAAAAAGTGGTTAGTGGTACGATTCAAAGAATTGAGAAAAAAGTAATCTATGTTGATTTGGGAAAAACTTTTGGTGTTTTGTTTCCTAATGAAGGCATTCCTGGAGAACATTATAAAATTGGGGAAAGAAAAAAGTTTTATGTTTTGCGCTTAGAAGATAAAGGGCACGGCCCAGTAATTATTTTATCCCGAGCTCATCCAAAATTTGTTTCCAAACTTTTTGAAACCGAAGTCCCAGAAATCGCTGAAGGTGTTGTAGAAATAAAATCTATTAGCCGGGAACCAGGTAATCGCACAAAAATTGCTGTAAGTTCTAATGAAGAAAATATTGATCCTGTTGGTTCTTGTGTGGGGCAAAAAGGAACTCGTGTAGCCACTATTATTGATGAATTAAATGGCGAACGTATTGATATTATTCCTTTTTCTGAAGAACCAGCCAAATATGTCGCTGACGCTCTTGGTCCGGCACAAGTAAAAGAAACTGAGGTCATTCCCGAAAGAAGAGAAGTAAGAGTCTTCGTACCTCCAGAACAAATTTCTTTAGCTATTGGCAAAAATGGTCAGAATGTTCGCTTGGCTGCTAAATTAACTGGTTGGAAAATTGATGTCCGTTCTGCTATTGCCCCTGAAGAAATAATTGAAGGTGGCACCGCTGAAGCCGAAGCTAATGAAAAGCAAGAAGGTTCAAACAATTTAGATAATATTAATGAAGAGCAAGATTAAATCTTTAGCAAAATCTAAGGTAGAAATTATTGTTACATTTGATAACAATGAGCTTTTGCCTTTTAAAAATAAAGCCCTTGAAGAACTGGGTCAAAATTTAACTTTAAAAGGATTTCGTCAGGGCAAGGCTCCTTTAGATTTAGTTGAAAGCAATGTTTCGCCAATAGAACTTTATGAAAAGCTGTCCCTCTTTGCTTTAGAAAAATTTTATTCCCAAATTATTAGCGATAATAACATTGAACCTTTGGGTCAACCCTTAATCTCGATTACTAAATTAATACCTAATTCTTTAGTGGAATTAAAACTAGAAATTTCCGTGATGCCCCATTTGACCTTAACCGATTATCGCCAAGTTGCTCAAGGAAAACAAACGAGCCGCCAACCTATAACGGTAACTGATGAAGAAGTAACTGAGGCTTTAACTTGGCTTCAAAAAACTCGCGCTTCTACTGACCCTAAAACTAATACTAAAATAGTTCCTCCCTTAGACGATGTTTTTGCTCAATCTTTAGGTAATTTCCAAACGCTTGAAGAATTAAAGAAAAATATTAAAGAAGGATTAACCATCGAAAAACAAGAAAAAGAAAAAGAACGCTGGCGCCTCGAGGTTATGGAAGAAATCATAAAACAAATCAAAGAAGAAATACCGGATATTTTAATTGAGGCTGAAAAATCAAAAATGATGGAGGAACTTAAAATTCGCTTGGCTGAAATGCAGCTTCCTTTTGAAGAATATTTAAAGCAAATTAAAAAAACAGAAGAGGAGCTATTAAAAGATTTTCTCCCTCTGGCTGAAAAAAGAGTTAAAATGGCTCTTGTTTTAAAAGAAATTGCCGAACAAGAAAAAATAGAAATTACCGAAGAAGAAATCGAGAAAAAAATCAACGAAATTTTAAATCAATTACCTGACCCTGAGCTCAAAAATAAAATCAATCTTGAGGAGTTAAAAATTTTCGCTTCGGGATTGATAAGAAACGAGAAGGTTTTCGAATTATTAGAAAAACAACAGTAATCGCGCTAATAATTGATAATCCCATTCCTATTTTATCCCAGCAATTATAGCCAAATTTTAAAGTAACTTCTTGCTGCGTTGGAATCACCATCATAAAAGAAGGACTGATCAAATAAGGCCCTTTAGCACCCGTAGCTTTCCAACCAGGGAAATAAGTTATTTTCACCAAATGCGGTTGATAAAGATTCTCGGTAGTAAATGTTAGAGAATCTTTTTTTATTTCTTTTATCATAATTGGCTGCTTTACTAATAAGCTGGGTTTTAATGTATTATCAATTTCGTTTTTCTCCTTATTATTTTGATAGAAAACTAAAAAGTTAGAAAAATCCATTGCCTTATACCACTCAATGGATTGATCCAGCCATCCTTTTTGTTTTTTTATTAAATTAATATCTGGAACAACAGTCACCAATTCCGAATGAGGAACTTCATAAATAGAAAAATCATTTACATCTCGAAGATGGATTAAATATTTATCAGCTAAATTTTTAATATCTTGAGTATAAGCAACAAAATAATTAGCTCCGAATAATTGCATGTGTTTGACGCCATTTTCAAAATTAAAAGAAGGATATTTCATCCCCGCAATTGCTGCTGTTGGCGTTTTAGTGGTTTCTGCTTGATTAATAAAATGAAAATAACCAGAAATTGATGATTCAATTAATAACCCTTCAAAAGTTGGCTTTCCTGTCCAAATAGGCAAATTTTCTAGCACCCGGGGAGTGCCAAATTTATCATAATCGCCACGGTACTCCCACATCACGCGTCCATAAGGCAGCGCTTTAAGATAATCGCTTAATGCCACTAATTTTGACCATTCATTTTTTGATTCAAACCCTTTATAATTCCATTCCATCCAAAAATCAATGTAGGTAATAGTTTTTGGTAAATAAACAAAAATAAAAATACTGGCAAAGGCAATCGTGATTAATGACCTTAACAAATAATTAAAAATTAATTTTTTTTCTGAATTTTTGAAACGAAAAACAAGATTACTAAAATCGTTAATAAAAAAGCCTAATCCCATCGCAGCCAAAATAATATAGCCGATAATAACAAAAGGTAAAAAGCGAGTATTCCAAATACTCGAATGATTAAGTAGAAAATAAGGGATAGTGCTGGCAATAATGATTAATAGCACATAAAGGATTTCCTTTTTTCTTTTCCAAAAACCATAGATTAAACCAATAATTGCAATAATTAATAAGGGATATAAAGTCGGAGGAAACATCTCCTTAAAATTAATTACTTTAGTCCAGGTCATTTTTGAGGTATAACCTAAAAGAAATAAAAAGGGCAAAGACCAAAAAGCACTTAAACCAAACCCCAAACCATAAGTAATGAGTATTTTCGAGAAAATACTTTTAAATTTTCGTGTTATTAGAGATGAAATTAAAAGAAGCACGGCTACTAAAACACTAACAATAACTGCAAAAGGATGGCTAATAGCCATTAAAGCTAAAAATAAAATAGGAATACCTGAAACTTTATTATTCTTTAAATCTCGATACAGAAAACCAAAAAAAATAAAAAATAAAGCAAAACAAAAAGCATAAGAAAATTCGCCAGCTAAAGTGCTAGGCAAATTAGCGCCGTAGATAGAGAATTTTTCTAAAAACAGCAAGCCAAGGCTAAAAAGAGAACCAATTGCAGGAATAGGAAACTCGAATTTTAATAATTTTAAAAATAAATAAATAGCCAAGGGTAACAAAAAAGTGCCTAATAAAGTAATTAATTTAAAAGCGATATTAAATGGAATAAGCGCGCTCAAAATATCAGTCAGATAATAAAGAAAAGGGGGATAAAAATACAAAAACGGGAAACCAGCATACCAATCGGGTGACCACCATTTTAGTTTTGGGAAAATTTCATGACTATACCAAGCAACATAATTATGCGAACCAGTATCGCCACCAGAAATAATAGTATTTTTTAAAACATATTGCCAAGGAATATGCTGACCTAAAAAACCATAAATTAAGGCAAAAATAATTAAAGTAACAATAATCTCAATGAAAAGCGTTTTTTTCATAATGGTGAAATATTATTTTAAAAACATCAAGGGCGATATTCAAAGTGTCTAACCAGGAAAAAGTAGTCAACTGTTGTTGAGGGGTTTGTACAAAAATAGTAGAAATAGGAATATTAAATTTCTGCGCTAAATACAGAATTTCTAAATCAATGGCAAAACGATTAGTAAAACTTAATTGAAAAAGCTTTTTACCAACATCGACTTTAAACCCTTTAATCCCTGCTTGCGTGTCTTTAATTTTGATGCCTAAAAGCGGTTTGAATATCGCATTAAAAGTTAAACGTCCTAATTTTTTAAAAAAAGAGTCGCTAAAAAAATCACGTTGGCCAATAACAATAGAGTGCCCCTCATTTAACTGCTCTAAAATTAATTTAATAATAGGGGTACCATAAGGCAAATCGTCATCAGTAAAAATTAAATAATCACCTTGAGCCATTAAAAACCCCTTTCTTAAACTCGCGCCCTTGCCTAAGTTTTTTTCATTTTTAATATAAATAATTGCGCCACCAAATTCTTTTTTTATCTCTGGTAAAATTTCTGTTTGACTTCCGTCATCAACAACAATAATTTCTGCTTCAGGAAAATCAAAACGAAGTTTTTTTAAATTATCTATTAGAATCTTGGGACGATTATAGGTAGGGATAATTAAAGAAAACTTTGGCATAAAACATTCTTCATATTATACCAATAAAAAAACAGAAAATAAAAGATTGACTTATTGAAAAATAAGATTTATTATATAAATAATTAAAACTTAATTTCAGCTACAATATGGATACAGAACATAACAATATGGTTTTAGTGCCTACAGTTATTGAAAAATCCAATATTGGCGAAAGGGTTTATGATATCTATTCCCGGCTTTTAAAGGAAAGGATCGTCTTTTTAGGCGGACCAATTGATGATGCCTTAGCCAATACCATTATTGCCCAATTGCTCTTTTTAGAACACGAGGATCCTAAAAAAGACATACTTTTGTATATCAATTCACCTGGTGGCTCAGTTACTGCTACGTTAGCTATTTATGATACCATGCAATACGTAAAACCAGATGTGGCTACTTTTTGCATGGGCATGGCTGCCTCGGGAGCAGCAGTGCTTTTAGCCGCTGGCAAAAAGGGCAAAAGATTTGCCTTGCCTAATTCAGAAATCTTGCTGCACCAAGTAATGGGTGGGGCTGAAGGCCAAGCCACAGAAATAGAAATTGCCGCCAAGCAAATCGTGCGTGTCAAAACCCAATTAAATCAGATTCTTTCCAAGCATTCGGGCCAACCAATTTCTAAAGTGGAGAAAGATACTGATCGCGATTTTTGGTTAAGTCCCGAAGAAGCTAAAAAATATGGCTTGGTTGATGAAATTATCAAAACAAAAAAATAAAAAATTTTAAATAAAATATAACAATCTATGCCTAACCCAGAAAACATTCCTAATCAATTTGAGGGCGAAGAAGAATCAGAATTAGAAATAATGAAAAAAAGATTAGCAACATTAAAGCAACAGTACGAAGAATTACTGCCCAGAAAAGGATTATCAGAAGAAGATGATAAAATAATTGAATCTTTGGAAAATGATATCGCAAATTTAAATAGAGATATAGAAAAATTAGAAAATTCTTAAAGTATTTTATGCCTATTGAAAATCCCAAATATTTTTCTGCTGATGATACTGACAGCGAACCGGAGAAAAATAAAAAAGAGCAGCAAACCTCAGAAGAAAAACTCAAAGATGAGGTGGAACAATTTTTAGCGGAACAATTAGCACAAGATACTGAATTTTTTAGCAAAGAGTTAACACCTGAAGAATTTCGGGTTTGGCAAGAAAGGAACCAAACAGATTTTATTCATCTTTCCCAAGAAAAACAAGATGCCTTAATGACTAATTTGGGCAATAAATTAGGTGAAATTTCTAAACAGATAGAGGAAGCTGAAAAAAATCCAACAAATCTACCAAAAGGCGGTTTAGAATATCTTCGAAATTATCAGACAGCAGTCAGAAATAAGCTTCAAGCATATCATCTTGTCTTCGATAAGCAAGAGCAAACGTCAGAGCAATTAAATCTCGAACAAAATATATTGAGTATTATTAGGAATGCCGAGGTAGTTATTAACCAAAAAGAATTAGATCCAAAAGACAAAATTGAATTATTAAATGATTATGCTAAAAAGTTAGCAAAACTAGCAAAAAGTTCCTCAGAAAAAATATCTCTTCCAGAATTAATAAAAGACAAAAATAAATTGAGAGAATTTATTAATGGTATCTCTCAAATGAAGGAGAAAGAACCACCTCCTCCAGAAGCCGTGAAACAAGCTCAAGAATTTATTAAAAAGGAAGAGAAAAAAGGCAAAGATTCAATTTTTAACAAAATGGGTGGCTGGGGCACTGTTGGCAGTATTGCAGCTTTCTCTCTTTTAATGTTTCTCATCCTTATTTTCTTAAGCGAATTTAAACTTTTAGAAAAAGCAACAGGGTTTGATTTAGAGGGTGGTGGAGGAAAGAAAAAATAATTAACAATTTCATGGGCCAAAATCTTTTAAATCTTTTGCCGGAGGAATTAAAAAACGTAGCTAATGAGTTTTCGGACCTTATTTTAGAGAAGTCTTTAATGAGATTTTATCAAAATCTCTCTGAAGAAAATAAAACCAAAATGGCTCAGGTTTTTAGCGAAGGGGTAGAGCAGGAAAAAGCAGATTTTTTAAACAAATATCTAGGAGATTTGCAAAAGATAATGATCGAGGAAGCAAAAAAGATAATCGCCGAAACTAAATAAAAAATCCGCCTCAGGGCGGATTTTTTCTTCAGAGCGGCAGATGGGATTTGGACCCACGACCTTCTCCTTGGCAAGGAGACGTTCTGCCACTGAACTACTGCCGCTTTAGTAATTTCTATCATATCAATATTTTAGCAAATCGTCAACGCTAAGGATTGACTTTTTTCAAAAATCCTTTTAAGATAATAATAATCTTATGGAAAAGAAACTCCTTAATGAATTAAAAAAGAAGCTGGAAGCCGAAAAAATCCTTTTGGAGAAGGACTTATTAAAATTTGCTGACAAAGACAAGAAAGTTCCTTATGATTATGATACTCGTTTTCCTGAATTTGACGTTGCTTCGAGATCTTCAGCTCCTGATGAGCATGCCACAGAAATTGATAGTTATGGTAATCTTTTAGCAGTAGAACACGCTCTAGAATTGCGCCTAAAAGAAGTAGGTGAGGCTTTAGAAAAAATCAAAAAAAATGATAATACCTATGGCAAATGTGAAAAATGCCAAGGGGAAATTGAACTGGAACGATTAAAAGCTAATCCGGCAGCCAAGCTTTGTTTATCTTGCGCTAATAAAAAATCATAAAAAATTAAAAAATTAATTAAAAAGCGGTGGGTCATCTATGTTAGCCAAACTGTACTCCACCGCT